>DCTJ01000038.1:2820-3786 GCA_002329545.1 Candidatus Omnitrophica bacterium UBA1443 | reverse complement strand
CATCGAGAAGGACGCCGCGCTTGAACGCCGGTTTCAGCCGGTCCTCGTGGCGCCTCCGTCAGTGGAAGACACCATTTCGATTTTGCGGGGATTGCGGGAACGCTTTGAAGTACATCATGGGATCCGGATCCAGGACAACGCGCTCGTGGCGAGCGCGATCCTTTCCAATCGTTACATCTCCGACCGGTTTTTGCCGGACNNGACAAGGCCATCGACCTGGTCGATGAAGCGTGCGCCATGATCCGGACGGAAATTGATTCCATGCCGTCCGAACTTGATGAGACGTTAAGGCGCGTAAGACAGTTGGAGGTTGAGGAAACCGCCCTGAAAAAAGAGCAGGATCAGGCAAGCAAGGATCGACTCGGCGTCCTGAAAAAGGAACTGGCTGAATTAAAAGACCGGCAAAAGGCCCTGACACTTCAATGGGAAAATGAAAAACAGGCGATCCAGAAACTCCGTTTGTTGCGAGAGCAAATCGAAAAGACCAAGCTTGAGATTGAAACCCTGGAACGCCAGGGAAGTCTCGAGAAAGTCGCGGAACTCCGGTACGGGAAATTGCCGGAACTGGAAAAAAAGCTTAAGGCGGAAGAAAAAAAGGCGGAAGGCAAGGAAGTCTCCCAGCGTTTGTTGAGAGAGGAGGTCACGGAAGATGAAATCGCCGAAATTGTTTCCAAGTGGGCCGGAATTCCCGTGACCCGCCTGATGGAAGGTGAACGCGAAAAGCTTTTGCGGCTTGAGGAAATCTTGCATCGGCGGGTCGTGGGACAGGACGAGGCGGTGTCGCTAGTCGCGAACGCCGTACTGCGGGCGCGGGCCGGCATTAAAGATCCGCGTAAACCCACGGGGTCCTTTATTTTTCTGGGCCCCACCGGAGTCGGCAAAACCGAGCTCGCCAAAACGCTGGCGGAAGCCCTGTTTGACTCGGAGGATAATCTCATCCGAATCGACATGAGCGAATACATGGAA
>DCTJ01000038.1:0-2741 GCA_002329545.1 Candidatus Omnitrophica bacterium UBA1443 | reverse complement strand
TTTGACGAGATCGAAAAGGCGCATCACGACGTATTCAACGTCCTTCTCCAGCTCCTGGATGACGGTCGCCTGACAGATTCTCAGGGGAGGACCGTCGACTTCAAGAACACGGTCATCATCATGACAAGCAACATAGGTTCTTCCCACTTGCTGGACGGTATTTCCCCGGAAGGACATGTGAAGGAGGAATCCCGGAACAGGATCATGGATGAACTGAAACAAAATTTCCGGCCCGAATTTTTAAACCGGGTCGACGACATTGTTTTCTTCAAACCTTTGGCCCGGGAAGAGCTGGAAAAAATCGCGGAGTTGGCCGTGGACGAGATCCGGAAGCGGCTTGGCGACCGCCGGATCAGTCTTGAATTAACCGAAAAGGCCCGGCGATTTATCGTTGAGAAGGGGTACGATCCCGTTTACGGAGCCCGACCTCTTAAGCGGTTTCTCCAGCGCCAGCTGGAAACCCGGCTTGCCCAGGGGCTCATTAAAAACGAGATCCGGGATAATGACAACGTGGTGGTGGACGTTGAGCGTGAGGAACTCGTTCTTGCGAGAAAGAAAGGAACGCAAGGAGGCAATCGTCCCGCGTAAACACGGGGCTTTTGCTTCGCGGTACTTTTCCCGGAGACACTGTCTCCGGGATCGTTCCCTCGCTTACCAGTGCGGCTGATTCCCCACTTCGACACCGGTCACGTCGGCCGCTTCCATAATGGAAATAAACGCGGCGGGATCCACCTCGGCCACAATCCGTTTCAGGGTGGGAACGGATCGCGCGACAAGCACGGAATAAAGAAGCATTCTTTCTTCCGCCAGAAAACTGCCCTGCCCCTTGAGAAAGGTAACTCCGATCTTCTGTTCCCTCAGGGCGCTCGCGATCGCGGCCCACTGGTTCGACACGATGACCGCCGTTCGCCGCTTGGCCATTCCGTGAAAAATCTTGTTGGTAAACATTCCGCTGACAAAAACAAAAACGAGCGTGTAAAAAACTTTTTCGACCGAGAAAAATAGCGCCGCCGGAACCAGCACGGCAATATTGATCAGGATGGCGCCCGTCCCGACTGTTATTGAAAACAGCTTGTTCATCACGACGCAAAGGATCTCCGATCCGCCGCTGGATCCGTAAGAGCGCAAGATCAGGGCGACACCCAAACCGTTCAGGGCGCCTCCGATCATAACGGCCAGCATGGGATCGGACACGTTGATCTTAATGTTCACGATGGAAAGCGCCGTCGCGTAGATCACCATCCCCCACAGCGAATAAAAAATAAAGCGGCGACTCACAAACCACCACCCCAAAATAAAAACCGGTATGTTAATGAGAAGATAAATGGTGCTGAGGGAAAACGGAGTCCCTTGATAGTAAATAAGCAGGGACAACCCGGTCAGCCCCTGGGAGAGCAGGTCATGGGGCATGATCAGCGACCTAATTCCCAAAGCGCATAAAAAACTTCCGCTCGCTATCAAAAAAGTTTGATACAAAAAATCTGTCGTTTTTTTCATCATCGCGGTTTAATCCTGTGGTAGGTTTTTTGAATGTCGTGCCGGTGGTTCCGATCCGCCCGTTCACCGGTTTTTCAGACGGATTGTATCATGGCGGGCAAGCCGTTCGTGAACCAGCGGGCAAACACACCGGTTGATCCTCCGACAAGACCGAAACTTTTTTATACCATCGCGTAGTAGTACCCCTTTTTCCGGGTCACCGGGATCGGCATATCAAAAAGCCGGCTGATGTTCCGCCGGGTCAAAACGGCCTTTTTAGGTCCTTCCATCATCACCCGTCCGTTTTTCATAAGAATAATTCTTGAGATCTCGGGAATGATATCCTGCAAGTTTTGGGTCACCAGAATAATACTGACTCCCGATGCCGCGATTTTGCGCATCATCCTTTTAAAATGATAAGCCGCTTTTATGTCCAGGCTATGGGTCGGTTCATCAAGGATCAGGGCGCGGGGATCATGAACCAGCGCCCGGCCGATCAGAAAACGCCGCGCCTCCCCGGACGACATCACGGACATCTTCCGGTCTTTAAGAGATTCGATTCCGAGGAATTTCAGGATCTTCAGGGCTTTCCTCTTTTGGGCCGGGGTGACCCGGTTCTGTTGCAGGCCAATGCTCCCGAAAAAACCGGACAAAACCGCTTCCAGGCCCGAAATGTCCCGCGCGTACATCCCCTGGAGATCATTGGAAACGATCCCGCACAAATGCCGGAGCTCAAAAATATTCCAGTGTTTCTCTCCCCACACCTTGCAAAACGATCCCTTTCGCGCGAGGGGGTAATATTCCCGGGTAATAACTTTGATAAGCGAGGATTTGCCGGCGCCATTCGGGCCGAGAATGGCCACGTGCTCTCCGGGCAAAACCTTGAACGAAATCCTGTCCAGGACCCTCTTGTTTTCATCGCCCCTGATGACGGTAACACGATTTAGTTCTAAAAGCGGCGGCACGCCTGTTTCGGTCACAACTGGATTCTCCCGGGTAGAATGAGGTTTGATTCTCTTTTCGCGACCCCCGCATATTATCCCGAAAGGAGAGTCGCGACAAACACAAAAAAAAGAAAAGGCGGAAAGAAAAACCATCCTCCAAATCAACGCGGACCCGGCCACAAGCATCCAATCCACCAGAAAAAAATCTCAAAAACAAAAAAAGCCCCGACATTTATTGACGGGACCCCTTCCTATACGGACACGGCTCCCCTCGCGGACGCGTTTCGTAATCCAACAGGAGTCTTCAGAAGTGAGCTTTTG
>DCTJ01000036.1:9004-11739 GCA_002329545.1 Candidatus Omnitrophica bacterium UBA1443 | reverse complement strand
ATCACGGGCTGATAGAAAAGATTCTTAGTCGTGACTGTTACCTTTCCCGTCGTCGCATCCGGATCATCTATCACGATCGCAACACGTCGAATGGCAGTCAGATCCAAACCGGTTTGACCCGCGCTTTTTACGATCGCCTCCGTAATCCGATAAAACTGTGTGTTTCCCGTAAGGTTTTTCAGAATCAGAACCACCCTCTTCTCATCAGATCCTGAACCACTAATCAGCTCGAGCTTCAGTTGGCTTGTCCCGGTCGCGCTGACCCCAAGCACCAAATCACTTGCCTCTAAATCAAAAGCGCCGTTCGCAAATGAAATCAAACTTCCCGCCCATCGGGAATAATCCGAGGAAGTACCATTAGTGAGGTTGTAGTTGAATACATACTGACTGCTGGACAGCTGATTAAACAGTGTCACAGTGTTGTGTGTTGCGGGCTCCATTTCAGCCACGGACGGACTTAGATTTAAACTACCAAAATCCGTGGGGGCCACCGCACCTCCGGGAGAAACCTGTGGTTCGAAGTAGAGCCCTCCGAGTTTAATGTCGATTTTGGCAACCTTGGGGGCTCCCCAACTATTCTCAAAGATAAAATTGATTTCTTTGATCTGGGTCATATCCAAATCTCGGTTGAGCCCCTGGATCCATGATATGTCAACCGCCCTGTTAACATACGTTGTCCCCAGTTCCTTAAGGACAAAGGCGCCCACACGGCCTTTCGCGTCTTTAAACTCAACTTTCATGCAGTGTTTTCCGTTTGCCGCGGAACATGCAACCGAACTTCTGACATCAAAACTAAAATAACCAAGTCCACTCAGATTCTGAGAACCTCGGCCACCGGAAGCCAGGTTGACCGTGGCGCCAACATAACTACCGGCATTAGAAATGTTGTAATTAATGGAGAACTCACTTGTAGACCCTTGGGTGATTGTGGGGAGAGGCGCGCCACTATTCCAGGCTCCCAGAGTCGGTTTCCCCGGTAAAACGGAAATCGGTTGAGCGGATCGAAGAATCGTGTATGCCTCAGGGTGGGCATTAAACTCATCTATATTAAGGATAAACTCATTCAGGATAGACCGCGCCTCGACCGAGGATGCGTCTGCCACGCGGACAACATCTATCAACTCAACAAGGTCCTCCTCTGTCAATTGATCATTCTGAATACCCGACGCATTGTAAGCAAACACACCATCCGCGGTGACCAAATATTCCATGGCCGACGCGGCAAGGTCGATATCCAGAGCGCTGGGAACCACTTGCTCACCCCGAGGATGGACGTGCATCAGAACGGACGATTCATCAGCGAGGATCTCACGAACCACCGGGTTCGCGCGTATTTCGTCCCGACTGCCCGTGGTAAAGAGAACAATTTTGCCACGAATCACGGCAATCCCGACTTCCACATCGAGATTCACAAGATCCCGCAAATTCTCGGCCGTAAGAGATTCAACCACCACCGCCGCCGCGTAATCAGGACTGAACTGGGCAATCGCGTTTTCAAACGTATATTCGTCAACTTCCGAGGAAACAAAAATATCATTTCCCGGTCGCGCCACCACAGGATCCACCGTTTCGTCCGTAGTGAAGTCGACCTCATCATCCGTAACATCCGCTGTATCGCTGTCATTCAAATCATGGGTCACATTCTGAAGCGCCAGCGCCATTGCATCCATCGCGGTTTGTCGCGTTGCATCCTCACCATCTCCGAACGAGGGTTCAGCCACAACATCAGAACTTCCCATCAACTCGGAAAAGTTGCTCCCGACGCTCAGAGGCCCTCTACTGATAAATGAACCTGTCGTATCAGAAACGGGCGCCTGCGTGGAGACAATGGGCTGTTCCTGGTCTACGGGGGTCTCCGGCACATGGGATGGAGTATATTCTTCTGAGTAGAGGTAAACATTAGAAAAACCGGTAGGAATGGCCTGGGTAAAAATAAACGACGTTATAACAAGGACAGACAATACTTTCTGGATCTTAGTGTGATCATTGGTCTTAAAAAAACTATCTTTTTTATGCATAGAGACTCGCCCCCAGGTCAATTTTATTTAAAACGGATGCAATACCCCCCACACGATCTAGCATCATTTCGCTAGAATCCTTCACAACGATATTAAGTTTATCACGCATAAATCCATCTGTCAAATCTCATAAACCATTGGCATTAAACATGTTGCGACTTTTTTTAACGTGTTTTTAAATCTCTTTTAAAAAACTTATAAGATATCTTCGTTTTCGATTAAAAAAAATTCATGAAATATTTGGGGGAGAAAACACTTAGCCGAATCTCTCGCTCAGAAAAATCCAGATAAAAAATCACCGCTACAATTTCCGAACCTCTATCTGGAGAACAGACAAGGCCTTGCAATGACTAAACGATAAACAGAAGAAACTCACCGGTGTGAAAATTCAGTGGAATAATCAGGAGGGCCACACAAAACTTCAAAAAAAAACAGGCGGAAAAGTTTTACGTAACTTACCGCCATCTAAAAATTTCATACTTTGCTGAACAAGATAAAAAAGTGGGGAGTAATGGATTTGAACCATTGAAGGCGAAACGCCAACAGATTTACAGTCTGTCCCCTTTGGCCGCTCGGGCAACTCCCCATGAAACTGGTAACCAGGATTTCGCGTCTGGAAATAACAAACAAAAAAAGCTCGTCAACTTTTCGTTTGCCGCTACACTCCATTCTTCGCAGTCTAAAAAACCAGCTGGCGGAGGGATTTGAACCCCCGAC
>DCTJ01000036.1:0-8999 GCA_002329545.1 Candidatus Omnitrophica bacterium UBA1443 | reverse complement strand
TCTACCAACTGAGCTACGCCAGCAAAGAAAACTTTTCCAGAAGGCGCGACATTCTACAAGAAAGATTTCGAAAAATAAAGAAAACCTTGCCACTTTTTGGAAACAACAAGCTGGAGAGAACCCAATTCATATCCTTCAGCTCCATTTTATTATGTTTGTGGCAGGACGTCCCGGATGGCGGCAAGAACGCTCTCGGGGACAGGCCCGAGATAGCCCAGGGACAAACGTCGGTCGGTAATATCCTCCACCGTGCACGCCATTTCTTTTTGGACAGCATAAAGCAATTGCGCCTTGATCACGGGAGGATCAAAGGACACTTTTTCCTTCAGTCTCGGCTCTTTCGCTATCATAACCAAGACATCCTGGACTCGACCGCCATAAATCCCGAAGAGCGAATGAACTGTCTCCGGCTCAAGGTTGAAGGAGCGGGCTACATCGTCCACACTTCCAGGCGGCTTACCCCTGTCACACAGCGCGAACGGCCATGTTTTTCGTTTAAAAATTTTCTTCAGGCAGGACTCGGCGACCACGCGATAAGTCGTGTATTTCCCTCCTACCACAAAAATCAGCCCTGAAGGTGTTTCATAAAAGAGGTGTTTCCGGGAAACCTTGCTGGCCGAACCGCCCTTACGCACCAGGGGGCGCAGTCCTGAAAAAGTCGAAAGAATTTTCCGGGGTGACATATCAAGTTCAGGAAAAACACGCCGGGTCTCCCGCATCAAATACTCCACATCGTCCGGTGAAACCTTGACGCGATCCGGATCCCCCAAATAATCCGTGTCTGTCGTACCAATCAAAGAATGCCCAAGCCACGGGATCACAAAAAAAATCCTTTTGTCACTTTGGGAAGGGATAAAAAGCGCACGCTCGGAAAGCTTGTCTTTGTAAACAATGTGTATACCTTGGGTGGTTCGGACCTTTTTAGGAGCACGAAGATCATCCAGTTTAAGCAGTTTATGGGTCCAGGGGCCGCCGGCAACCACAACCTTTTTGGCATGAACTTCAAAATTCCGATTCCCGATATGATCCTGAACCTTGACACCGATCACACGCCCGTTTTCCTTAAGGTACTCCTTCACTTCTGCATAGTTGGTAACATGAGCTCCTGCCTCCGAAGCCGCGAGGACATTTTCAAGGCAGAGTCTTGCATCATCCATTTGAGCATCATAATAAACCACTCCCCCCTTAAGACCCTTTCTTTGAAGACCCGGCTCGAGACGCAAAACCTCCGTAGCGTTCAGAGCCTTATGCCGTTTAATCCTGTAAGGCCCCGCAATGAGATCATAGAGAAAAACACCGAGCCACATCATCCATAAGGGACGCCGATCTCCTTGGTAGACAGGAATAAGAAATTCGAGAGGCTGAACCAGGTGGGGCGCAACGGCAAGCTGAACTTTTCTTTCTTTTAGAGACTCATAGACGAGATCCACTTCCAGATTTTCCAGATATCGAAGTCCCCCGTGGATAAGCTTGGTCGATTTACTGGAAGTCCCGCTCGCAAAATCCCCTTTCTCAAGCAACGCTGTTTTGATACCCGCCCGAGCAGAAAGATTCGCAATCGAGGCGCCATTAATTCCCCCGCCAATCACCAACAGATCATACTGATTTTTTTCAAACTGGTTAATATCTCGGATCATTGAATCCACCCCTCCACAGATCCACGGGCAACGGGTCAAGATCCAAAAAAAGCGTGAACGTTAGCACGTGGATTGTAGTCTGATTTAGAGCATTGCCATTTTCACTGCTTTCATCCACCCCTGACAAAGGCGTTCGCGTTCGCCCTTTGACATCGACGGGTAAAAAACCTTGTCGATTTTTGCGATGCCGGAAGGCTTCTTAAGACCGAGGGTCACAGCCGCAAGATCGGCGACGCCCTGGACGGTCAGTTCGATCACTTTAGGACGAACGACCTTCGCTCCAAGAATGTCCGCCTGAAATTGCATAAGAAAATTATTCCGGCATGCCCCGCCATCCACCTTGAGCTCCCGGATATGTTTCCCGACATCTTTTCTCATGGCATCGTAAACATCCCGGGTCTGGTACGCAATCGACTCAAGTGAAGCACGGATAATATGAGGAACCGTGGTACCCCGCGTAATTCCGCTAATAATCCCCCGGGCATGACTGTTCCAGTAAGGAGCTCCGAGTCCCACAAAAGCCGGAACAACATAAACTTCGTGCGTTTGTCCAAGCCCCCGGATCATCTTTTCCGTCTGCGAAGAATGACGGATCACCTTCAGACCGTCACGGAGCCATTGGATCACGGCGCCCGCGATGAATACCGACCCCTCCAGCGCGTAAACCGGACGGCCCCTAGCGTCACAAGCAAGGGTCGTCAAAAGTCCCGCTTTGGAGATGACAAATTTTTTACCTGTATTCAAAACGATAAAGCACCCTGTTCCATAAGTGTTCTTACTGGTGCCGGAACGATGGCAACCCTGCCCGTAAAGCGCCGCCTGCTGGTCGCCCATGACACCGGCGATCGGAATCCCCGCTGGAAGTCCGGCCACCCCCACCGTCCGGCCAAACACTGAGCCAGACCGTTTCACTTTCGGAAGTATCGGGGACGGAACACCGAGAATATCAAGAAGCTCGGGATCCCATTTTTTTGCGCGGATGTTCAGAAGGAGAGTTCGTGAAGCATTCGTAAGATCCGTTACATGTTCCCTGCCCCCTGTCAATTTCCAGATAAGCCAGCTATCGATCGTCCCGAAGGCAATCTCGCCATTAGCCGCCCTTTTTTGAAGGCCCGGGACATGATCAAGAAGCCAGCGGATTTTCGTCCCCGCGAAATAGGGATCGAGAAGAAGACCTGTTTTTTTTCTAAAAACAGGCTGATACTTTTTAAGTCGGGCGCATAGAGCGTTCGTCCGGCGGCACTGCCAGACAATCGCCCGGTAAACCGCTCGTCCCGTTTTTCGGTCCCACAAAACGGTGGTTTCCCGTTGATTGGTAATTCCAATTCCCGCGATCGCGGAAGGTGGAATTCGAGACCGGGCTACCGCTTTCCGGATCACCGAAACACAAGATCGCCAGATCTCTTCAGCGTCATGTTCGACCCAACCCGGCCTAGGGAAATACTGTCTGAATTCCTGCTGGGCGGAACCCACCACAGCTCCGGCAAGATCGAACAAAACCGCTCGCGAACTTGTCGTCCCCTGATCAATCGCGAGAATATAGCGTTTCATAGGATTTCCCATCTCAATTTTCCAGCGAGGACAAATAAAAAAATTCCAAAAACGATCCGGCCATCTTCAGGCAAAATCCTCAAGCACTTTGGCCGTGATGACAAACCGGACACCTTTAAGTTTGAGAATGCTACGCCCTTTCAGAAGCCAGTTCATCACCCTAACAAACTCTTCCTGATTCGGAATGCGGACAAGACAGCCATCGCTGGCGATACTGATCTCCCCCCGTTCTTCGGAAACCACCATCGCGACGGCATCGGTGCGTTCGGTAATTCCGATGGCCGCCCGGTGACGGGTCCCGAAGTTCACATGGCCTTCCACCAGCGTCGCCAACGGCAGAATGGCCTTGACCGTCTGGATACGGCCTTTGTGAACAATCACGGCGCCATCATGGACCGGTGATGTCGTAAGAAAAAGCGGGATAAGAATTTCGGAACGAATCTCGGCGTCAAACGGAAGCCCTGGGCCTCTCATATGCGATTTGAGAGGACGGCTTTGTTGCAAAACAATAAGGGCTCCAACCTTGCGAGCCGCGAGGTGGTGAAAAGCCGTATTGATTTCTTCAAGATAGCCCGGTAATTTCAGTTTCCGTTTAAATAGCAGCGACACCCGGTCAGCTATCCATATTGAAAATGCCGTAACGCCATCCAGTAACAACAGCAATCCGGCAATCAAAAGGATAAAAACTCCGGCACCACGCCACAAGGGCTCCTGGACTTCGGGACGAGCGAAGACCAGCGCCGCCCAGAAACAAAAAACACCGATCAGGTACTTGACGGACGCGCGAACCCAGGCAAACCTCGGAGGATAAAAGAAATAGCCCAGCCCGATCAGAGCCGCAATTATTGTGATAAGCATGATTTTCCTTTTGTGAAGTTTTTACTTTATATTTACGGCCTTTGGCAAGTTTTATGAAGGTGAACACAACGGGCGCGGTAGCCGGTGATTCTCAAGGGGTTGTTGCATTTTATCCAACAGCCAATATTCAGGCGCTTTTTCGGATAATCAGTTGGGGCAGATATTTTTTGGAAATGGCGGCGGATCCCGGGCGACCGATTTTCCCAAGAAGGATATTCACCGCGTCTTCGCCCATTTTCATGAGAGGCTGACGGATCGTGGTTAGCGGAGGGACATGTGTCCCCGCGCGATTATTGTCGTCAAAACCAATTACCGCCATGTCTCCCGGACAATGAAATCCGCGTTCACGCACAGCTTTTATCGCGCCAAAAGCAAGATCATCATTTCCGCAAAGGATCGCTCGCGGAAGGTCCTTATCGCAAAGCCATTTCTTCATCACGCGATACCCTTCAGATTCGCTGTTGGCCCGCGTCATACGAATCCATTCTTTTCTTACTTTAATCCCCCTTTTTCCGGACGCTTTGGTAAACCCATTTAATTTAAGTTGAGTATCAATGAAGGGAATTTGAACTTTCTTGCGCCGGACCCGGAACGTGACGTGCCGGGGGCCATGAAGCATCCCGATCCTGCGCATGTTTTTTTGAAAAAGAAAATTAACGGCAAGTCGCATCCCGGCGGCGACATCGGTCTGGACTATATTGACACCAAGCCCCGGCAAAGGATCGTTCACGACAAGCACCCGTGTGTCGCGGGTGTTTTCGATCAGTTGACAGAACCGGGGATGAATCCAGCGCCAGGTCATGATCATCAATCCATCCAGAGAATGCCGATGGAGAATGTTCGAAATACCGGTGTGAAGAAGCGCTCGATACGGAATGATTTTTAAATCACAATACTTTTCAAAAGCCCGCTTAAAAACACCCGAGAGAAGTTCCGCGTGATAACTGGAACGAAAAATGTCTTTCGCGACAGTTGTAAGAATTCCAAAAGTGTAACGGCGCGGAAGCGGCCCGCGAGGCCTCATGCGCCAGCTCCCGCCACCTCAACAGAAATGGCCTGCCAGGAATCGCTTAACTCATCATAGCTGACTTCCACCGAAACCTCGTCACCCGTCTTGATCTCCTTTAGAGATTTGACGCCGGAAAATTTCGTCGTGGAAAGAATGGAAATCACCGTCGCTTCCTCGTCCTCGGTGATAGGGTCCTGTTCCGTTATGATCAATTCTTGCGCGCGGGCATCCACTTTTGAGACCTCTCCGTCAAACCATTCCGGGAAACAAGGAGGAATGGCCACCCACAGCCATAAAACAAAAACAATGATCGCAGTTTTCATCGTGAGACACTCCTTCGAGCCAGGTTTTTAAAGCGCGTACAAGATAACGGAAAAAAGGCTATCCGACAATCAGCAAATGACTGGCCTTGGGCAGATTATGCGCGAGATTCCGGAGGACATCGCCACGAAGCAGATTAATGAGAGCGCTTCGTTTGGTCGCTCCAATGACCACCGTGGTCACATCCAGTACCCGGGCCGCCCGGGCAATCATCCTTCCGGGATTGTCCCCCGCCTGCCAGATTGGAACAGCCGTAATTCNNAATTCCGTGCTTTTCCATTGCTTCCTGGGCTTTGCCAAGCAGCTCAACCGATTCCCGGGACGGTTCCATTTCGGACGGAAGCTCGGGAGACGGAGGGACCTCCTCGACATAGCTGAGATACACCGAATTCTCACCTTTGGCTTTCACGTGGAGCGCCGCTTCTTCCAGCAACGCAGGATTGAAAGCCTTTAATGCAACCAGCGCCGTGCCCTTATACAGCGACGAAATCTCCCTGGCTTCCTGGACGGTCAAAAGGTTGACGGTCGATGCCAGTTCGGGCATCGGCGCTAACACCACTTTCTTCCCCAGGAAGCGAAGCGCAAGACCGACCCCAAGTACCGTTAAAGCGAAGAACAAGGCGTTTTGTTTTTCGATCGCGATGGTAATCTCGATCACGACCAGAATCATCGTGGTGAATGCCAGCAGTCCCCGCTCCCATTTTTTAAGATGAATGGACGGATTGGCCGCGCAAGTACCGAGGTTTAGCGTAATCGCGCCCACAACCCCAATCGCGTAAAGCGCCGCCAGGCGCATCAGATCCCGTTCAATTATCAAAACACTAACAGGCACCAGAACCGCCACGATAAGAGCAAACCACGGCATGCCAAAACGGTTGAGTCTGGAAAAAATCGGTGGAAGCTCCTTGTCTTTGGCGAGAGTGAACTGAATGCTGACAAGAGCTGAGATGGCCGTATTCCCCGCTGAGAGCAAAAGAAATCCAAAAGCTATCGATACAATCTTGCCAAACCACGGTCCAATGTAATGATTTCCCATGACCCTTAGCATATCTTCGGTGTGACCCGTGAGGCCAGGAATGGCATTCATGGCGAGTCCCAGAAGGAACGTCAGGATCGAGACTTCGATAAGCACCGGGAAAATAGCGCGTTTCGAAGTCTTGCCGACCGGCTCCACCATAACCCCGGTCATGTTCGCAATCGCTTCGACCCCCGAGATCGCCAGGATGATCCCCACAAACGTGGCCCAATTCCGTCCCAAATCCCTTGACGGCATCTGCAAATCAATATGCCCGAGCTGAGGTACCGCGGCGACAAAAAGAATAACCGCTACCACGGAAGCAAAAATCGCGACTACGGCGGCGACGTTTCCGCTTTTTGATGGACCAACCCAGTTGAGGGCTCCAATCAGCAAAATGACCCCAATCGCCGAAATCTCGGGATTGGGAAAGTTAAAATAATGGAAGGCATCCAGAACACTAATTGCGGATGTCACCGCGAAATTAGCGAAAAGAAGAAACGCGCCGATCACCGCCAGTGTCTGGGATCGGTGCTTAACCGAAGAGTAAACCCCGCCGCCATCCGGGAAAGCGCGGCAAACCATGGTGTAACAAACACCCACCAGTGCCGTTAAAATGGACATCAATCCCAGGAAAAACCACGAGGTGTGACCAGCCAGGGCAAAGGCAATACCAAGTACATACGCCTTGCTCGTGCCCCAGTCACCATAGAGCATGGCGCCAGCCTGATACCACTTAAGTTCGCGAGGTCTTTCGACCCGTTTAACTATGACGGCCATAGATTTTTTGATTGTAGATTAAAAGCCATATCGTTTCAAAATAAACATCCTTCGCAAAGCGTAACTCACTGGAAATAAGCGGGGCAAAATTCCCGCGCAAGTCATAATGAAGAGATGGCCACTAGAATATCAGCCGCCGCCTGCCGGGGATCGGCCGCTTGGGTGATAGGTCGGCCTACCACAATGTGATCAGCGCCGGCCTTAACGGCTTTTTCGGGAGTTTCGATACGTTGCTGATCTCCCGCGGAACTTCCCGCGGGTCGAACACCGGGGGTCACAATAAGAAAATCTTTTCCGAATTCACGGCGAATCATGGAAGTTTCCTGGGGAGAGCAAACAATTCCGTCGAGACCGGCTTTCCGGGCCAGCTTGGCAAGATGAAGTACTTCGTCCCGGATTTTACGCTTGATCCCAATCTCTTTGGAAATCATTTCCTGACTGTGACTTGTCAGCACCGTCACGGCGATCAGCCTGGGGCGTTTCCCCGTTCCGACCGAAAAGGCTTGCACAGCCTCCCCTGCCTTGCTCATCATCTCGTAGCCTCCCAGGGCATGAAGATTCACAATATCAACTCCGTGTTCACAAACCGACCTCAACGTCCGACTGACCGTATTGGGGATATCATGCAGTTTGAGATCAAGAAAAACTTTTCCTCCAAATTTCTGGACAAGATCGACGGCACGCCAGCCAAACGCCGTGAAAAGCTCAAGACCCACTTTATAAAAACTCACAACCCCCTGAAGCTACTCAAGCCAGGTCCTAGCTTCGTCAAGCGACGGCGCGTCCAAGGCGACAATTAATTTATCACGCGCCGGAGCAGATACATTCATTGTTGGCATCTTTTCCGTCCCCCTTCGGCAGGCACGTAGGTTCCGCGCAAAGCATCCAGCGTTGCAATCTTTTCGGTCCTACAAAAATCTTTTAAACCTCTCAAAATATCCATAGTGGCCATCGGCTCCACAAAATTAGCCGTCCCCACCGCGAGAAGATCGGCCCCTACGATGAGAAACTCTACCGCATCCTGCCAGTTCGAGATACCCCCTGAGGCAATAATGGGAACACCAAATTCCTTCTTGGCCTGGTAAACGTAGCGCAAGGCAACCGGTTTGATCGCGGGTCCGCTAAGCCCCCCAAAATCCCTGACAATTCTTGATGCGCGCTTTTTAATATGAACCGACATCCCGCGAAGAGTATTGATCAGACTTAAACCGTCCGCCCCTTTCGCCAAAACTTTTTCAGCAATCTGCAAAACATCACCCAGTTCCGGAGATAATTTGGCTAACACCAAAACCCCCGCGTTGTCGCGAACGGCCTGGATAGCGTCCCGGATCCGCTTTTGTTTTCGCATAAAATTAACCCCGCCGCCCTCAACATTCGGACATGAAAGATTTACTTCAAGCGCCTTCACGACGGACGGAAAACGTCCCATGGCTTTTGCCAAAAGGCCAAATTCCTTCGTCGATTCTCCGGCGATACTTACGATCAGCGGCACCCCGAGCTTTTTGAAATGCGGAATTTTATGTTCGACAAAATCTTCAAGTCCCCTATTTTGAAGACCAATCGCGTTAAGCATTCCGGCCGAGACCTCACAAATTCTAGGCATGGGGTTTCCGGAGCGGGGCTTGACGGTAATCGTCTTTGTAATGATGGCCCCAAGTTCTCTGTAANNTTCACAAACCCCGCGTATTCATTCGCCGTGCCAAAAGTCCCGGACGCAACGGTCACGGGATTCTTGAGCCGCAACCCCTTGATCCGCGTCGTAAGATCTATCTTCATCGGCCCACCAGTTCCTCAAAATTAAATACCGGGCCATCCACGCAAGCCCGTT
>DCTJ01000087.1 GCA_002329545.1 Candidatus Omnitrophica bacterium UBA1443 | reverse complement strand
AACAGGTTCCAGAGCCCTTGTTCCCAAAACCACCCGAGCTACCCCGAGGTCCAGAACACGGCGGATACTATCCATGTCCCGGAGACCGCCACCGCACTGGACATGAGCTTTCACCGACTTACAAATCATCGCGACCCATCGGTCGTTCGACAAAACTCCGGTTTGGGCGCCTTCCAAATCCACCACGTGGATCCATTGTGCGCCAGCAGATTCCCATTCCCTCGCGACCTGACTCGGATCATTCGAATAAATGGTGCATGCATTAAAGTCACCCTGTGTCAGCCGCACCACTTTTCCCTGATAAAGGTCAATGGCTGGATAAAGATTCATCATTTCACCATCGCATGAAGTTCGCGAGCAACTTAAGCCCTGTCGTCTGACTTTTTTCGGGGTGAAATTGCGTTGCCGCGATTTGACCGTTTCCGATTACGGCCGCAAAATCCCTGCCCGCGTAACGGGAAGTTGCCTTTGTGATTTTTTTTAGTTGTGGCTCGCCATAAAATGACTGAACGTAATAGAAATAATCACCACTTCGAATCCCTTTAAGAAGGGGATGTTTACCGGTGATTCGAATATCGTTCCAGCCCATGTGGGGGATCTTTTCACGAGCCGAGCGAAATCGCCGGACCTTGCCCTGCAAAAAACCCAGCCCCTTGATGCCCGGAGCCTCTTCGCTTGTTTCAAATAAAAGTTGCAGTCCCAGACATACTCCCAAAAGCTTGGCGCCTTTTGCGATTGAATTCGCGAGCGGTTCGACAAAGTTCCGGTTCTTCAGCTCGCGCATCGCGTCTCCGAAGGCACCCACGCCCGGCAGGATGATTTTTTTCGAACCCTTTAATTGGGAGCCGGTGTCGACAAAACGGCATCGAGCGCCAACATGAGTCAGCGCTTTCGAAACGCTGCGTAAATTTCCCATTCCATAGTCAATAATCGTGATCATCAAAAATCTCGAGATTTTAAATTGGGGGCGTTAAAACTTTCCCTTGGTCGAGGGAATACCCTTGACCCGAGGATCCCGTGTCATAGCCATATCCAAAGCTTTCGCAAGAGCCTTAAAGATACCTTCGACAATGTGATGCGTGTCTTCCCCGGCAAGCACTCCGATGTGCATATTGATGCCAGCGTGCTGACAAAACGAGCGGAGAAAATCAGCCGCGTCATCCAGGGTATATTTCGCTTGGCGGGTCAAACGCACCCCGGGGAATTTTTTGAGGTAAAACGAGGGTCGACTCGAAATATCCAGTGTGCAACGGATTAAAGCTTCGTCCATCGGGACGGCAAACGACCCGTAACGACGGATTCCCTTTTTATTGCCGAGCGCTTTCGCGAGGGCTTGCCCGAGGGCAATTCCGGTATCCTCATTGGTATGATGAATATCAACTTCGAGATCCCCCTTCGCCTTGAGTTTGAGATCCAGTAGCCCGTGCTTGGCAAGGAGCGTTAACATGTGATCGAGAAAAGGGATTCCAGTCTGGACGGAAGACTGACCTTTGCCATCAATTGTCAGGACGACCGCGATATCGGTTTCTGAAGTTTTTCGTTTAATGATCGCTGAACGTTTTTTCATAGGGGATTTTTCTCCTTTTCCGGTTCTGGCGTGTTTCTGGCCAGACGCGCCTCAAGGGAAATTCGGTGCAGGTATAAACCTTCCATTTCCGTAAGTTTTTGCACATGTTCTTTAGAGGCTTCCAGCGCTTCCGGTGTATACCGGATCGTCTGTGAAGCCTTGATAAAAGTTGACGCGCTAAGCGGGGAAAAATAACGCGCGGTGCCTCCGGTAGGCAATACGTGACTGGGACCCGCGTAATAGTCGCCGATCACAGCCGGAGAGTATGGGCCGACAAAAATAGCGCCCGCGTGACGGATGGATTTTTGGACTTTTTCCGGATCTTCAGTCATGATTTCAAGGTGCTCCGCCGCAATTTCATTGGCCACCTCACAGGCCTCGGCCAGCGATTTGACCTGAATAATGATGCCGTTGTCGATGCGGGAACGCATAATTTCCGTGAGTTTCTTGGAAGTGGAAATGAGATAACCGATTCCCCCATTATGCTCGGTTTGGGCCAGTAAATCGCAAGTAACAAAGTCAGGGTTGGCGGTCTGATCCGCGATGATGGCGACTTCACTGGGCCCCGCCACCATATCAATATCGACAAACCCGTACACTTGGCGTTTGGCTTCCGTGACATAGGCGTTTCCTGGGCCCACGATCTTGTCGACTTTGGAAATGGTTTTGGTCCCAAAAGCCATTGCCCCGATGGCCTGGACACCGCCCACCCGGTAGATTTCATTGACGCCCAGCAGATTTGCCACCGCCAGAATGTGAGGATCGATGTCTCCCGTGTCGCGCCGGGGCGGAGTACAAATAATGATCTGTTTGACTCCGGCGACCTTGGCCGGGATGACCGTCATATAAACGGAGGAAACAAGGGGCGCGGTGCCCGCCGGGATATAAATCCCCACCCGCTCGTGCGCCGAATATTGTTTTCCGAGACAAACTCCGTGTTGTCCGGGAACCTCAAAAGAACGGTTCAGTTCTTTTTCATAATAGCCCCTGACATTTTCCGTAATTTTTTTTAACAGAGGAACGAATTGAACCCGAATTTTCTCGAAAGCGCGATTAATGTCACTTTGCGTTACAGCAATTCTCTTGAGAGGAAGATCCACCGCGTCAAATTCCCGGGTGTAGCGGCGCAAAGCCCGATCTCCCGATTGGCGAACTTCAGCCAGAATGCGGCTCACCTTTTTAAAAATCTTGGTGTCGAAATAGGACGCGTAATCGCGACGGATTTTTTTTTGCGCCTGTTTATCCCAATTAATCACTTGCATAATTAAAAACCCTGTTCGATAAGATAATGTTCAATGAGGTTTTCGATCTGATCGCGTTCAGCGAGAAACTGACCGTGATCAATTCCCCCGCCCTGAACAAAATCAGACCGCCCTCCCCCGGTTACTTTTAAGAGTTCGGATAGCCTACCAAAAAGAACCTTCATATCAAAGGATGAATTCTTGAGATCGTTTGATCGTCCCGCCAGAATGCTTAGTTTTCCTTCCCGGGCAGAAGCGATCACAAAGATCATCCGGACACCGCTACCGCGGAGCTGATCGGAAATGTTTCTGAGAACGCTGATGTCTGAATCCTGGATCCATTGAACCAGAACCTCGTGACCTCTCAGTTTTTTTACATTTGTCTTTATCTGTTTTATGTCAAAATCGCTCGTCTTGGCCTGAGATCCCGAGTTTTTTTGTTTCTTAACCGTTTCTTGGAGTTTTGCGAGACGTAGCGGGATATCAGCAGTTCCCACTTTAAGCATTCTCGCGACTTCGGCAAGTTGCTTTTGTAGGGAGTGGACATGTCGTAACGCTCCGAGGCCGGTCGTCGCTTCAATGCGTCGAACTCCGCTTGCCACGGAAGATTCCGAGAGGATCAGAAAAAGTCCGATCTCTCCGGTTCTCGAGCAGTGGGTCCCCCCGCAAAGCTCCTTACTGAAATCGGGCACATCAATTATTCGGACCGTATCTCCGTATTTATCACCAAAGAAAGCAAGAGCTCCTTCTTTTTTAGCCTGCTCGAGTTTTTTCTCGAATTTGTGAACTTCTTGATCACGGAGGATGTGTTCATTCACCGTCGTTTCAATCGCGGCAATTTCCTGGGGTTCTAGCGAGCGGCCAAACGAATAGTCAAACCTCAAGCGGTCCGGCGCGACCAGGGAACCAAGTTGGCGGACAGACACTCCGAGATGATGACGAAGCGCCGCATGCAAGAGGTGGGTCGCGGTATGGTTTCGCATGATGGCCGCACGGCGGAGAGAATCAACCTTCGCCTCAACGGTTTCCCCTGTCTCAGGGTTTCCACGAAGAATTTCCCCTTGATGCAAAAAATATTTATCAAGCTTCTTCGTGTCAGTAACTTTGATTGTGACTGCCGGGGATTCGAGCATTCCCTGATCTCCGAGCTGACCACCGCTTTCGGCATAAAAAGGTGTTTGATCGAGAATCACCGTGGCCTGGCTCCCTTCGCGTTGAAACCAAAGGATTTTGGCATTTGCGTCCAGCGTTTCATATCCCAAGAATCGGGTTCCGGGAAGATGAGACGGAATTTTTTCAAGTTCCGACTTCGAAAAAATGTCACCTGAAATTTTGCTCGACTCCTTGGATCTCAACCTTTGATCCTCCATCAGTTTTTCGACCCCCGCACGATCTATCGAAATATTCTTTTCNNCCCCCGCGTAATCTATCGAGATATTCTTTTCTTCCGCGATCATGCGAGTCAATTCTTCCGGAAACCCGTAAGTATCATACAATTCAAACACTGACTGGGCGGAGAGAACTGTCCGCCCTTCCCGCTGGTGCTCCGCGATAGTTTCCGTAAGAATTTTAAGTCCACTTTCGAGAGTTTTTAAAAAACGTTCTTCCTCTTGTTTAATGACCATCCGCACATTTTCTTCGGCGTCCAAAAGCTCCGGGTAGGCGGATTTCATGGCCGTTAGTACTCCGTCTATCGCCTGGAAAAGGAAAGGACGTTTGACCTTTGGATTAAGTTGATGCGCCTGCCAAATCGCGCGACGAATCAACTTTCGAACGACATAACCGCGTCCTTCATTCGAGGGCACAACACCGTCCGAAATCGAAAATACAATGGCTCGAAGATGATCCGCGATGCAATAAAGAGGTTTCGTGCCAGAACCAGCCGATGTTAGTTCAAGCGCCTTTAAGATCGCGCTGTGCACGGGCTGAAAAGAATCTATTTCAAAATTGGAAGTCTTTCCTTGAAGGACGCAGGCCAGTCGTTCAAGCCCCATTCCTGTATCGATGTTTTTGTTGGCAAGGGGTTCAAGGTGTCCACCGTCTTTCCGATCAAATTGGGTAAATACCAAATTCCATATTTCGGTGAACTTACCCGATGAATCTACGGGCGTGCCTTGGATTGATGGATTTTGGTCGAAATAAATTTCCGAACATGGGCCGCAGGGGCCGTTGGGCCCTTCTTTAGGCGCATTGGCTGGCCAAAAATTTGAAGCATCTCCGCATCGGTAGATCCAGCTCTCCGGCAGACCGATCCGCTGATTCCAGATTTCAAAGGCTTCCCGGTCATTCTCGTGAACGGTTACACGAAGCCGTTCCGCCGGAATCTTCAGCGACAAAGTCAAAAATTCCCAAGCCCAGGTTATTGCTTCTTGCTTGAAGTAATCCCCGAATGAAAAATTTCCGAGCATTTCAAAGAAAGAATGATGGTAGGGTGTCCTTCCAACCTCGTCAAGATCGCCCGTCCGGAGGCATTTTTGACTGGTTACGGCCCTTTTCATGTCTTTTTTGACGCCAAGGAAGTATTCCTTGAACTGGTTCATTCCCGCCCCGGTAAAAAGCAGAGAGGGATCATTCTGCGGAACAAGGGAATCGCTTGCGACGACGGAATGTCCTTTGGAAGCAAAAAAATCGATAAACGTTTTTCGAATAAAATCGACTGAATAATGGGAGCTCATATCTTATCGCAGACCGTCAGTTTCAGGATCCTTGCTAATCTCATCCATGACCTCATGCACGACTTGAAAGTCATACCCTTTCCTGATTAAATGATCAAAAATCTTTTTTCTTCTCTTTTTAGAATCAAAAGACTGAAAACCCGCCCATTTTAGCCGGGCTTGTTCCAAGGCGCGTTCTTTTTCATCCGATTCTGTTAATGAATTCAGAATTTCTTTCCGGATGGATTCCGGAATACCGTGACGCTTCAATTCAAACGCGATTTTATGTTTTCCGGATGATTTTCCATGGATCAGCTGACGGGTCAAATTATTGGCGTAGACCTTATCATCAATCAGTCCCCGCTCGCCCAGTTCGTTAAGGGCAAAGCGAACCGCCTCAGGAGGATATCCTTTGGAAACCAACTTGTCCTTAAGTTCGTGTCCGCTTTTAGGACTGGCTGCGAGTAATCGAAGAGCCGTGATAATTGCCTGTTTGGATGGTTCATCCGGCGGTTGCGCCATGACGCGGCGATCAGTTTTCCGCGCCAACAATCGCGGTTTCGCCCGCGGCAACCTTCTCGAGAATTCTTCGTTCAATCTCTTCGAGTAATTTGGGATTTTCTTTCAGAAAAAGACGGGCGGCATCTTTCCCTTGCCCGATTTTCTCATTGTTATAAGAAAGCCAGGCGCCCGATTTTTCGATCACGCCATACAGAGTTCCAAGTTCCACGATATTGGACGAGCGTGAAATACCTTCCGAGAAGAGAATGTCAAACTCCGCCTGACGGAAGGGCGCGGCCACCTTATTTTTGACAATCTTGACCCGTACGCGGTTACCGACGATCTCATCGCCTCGTTTAAGACTCGCGATCCGGCGAATGTCAATTCGCATGGAGGCGTAGAACTTGAGCGCCTTTCCGCCCGGTGTTGTTTCAGGGTTTCCGAACATCACGCCAATTTTTTCGCGAAGCTGATTGATGAAAATAATACAAGTCTTCGATTTGCTGATAATGGCCGTCAACTTTCTCATCGCCTGTGACATTAAACGGGCCTGCAACCCCATCTGAGCTTGCCCCATCTCACCTTCAATTTCGGCCTTGGGAACCAAAGCGGCGACCGAGTCGACGACGATGAGATCTACCGCGTTGGATCGCACAAGCATTTCAGCGATCTGAAGCCCCTGCTCTCCCGAATCAGGCTGTGAAATCAGAAGATCATCGACCTTTACGCCAATTTTTTTTGCGTAGACGGGATCCAGGGCATGTTCGGCATCAATAAACGCCGCAATGCCTCCTATNNACTCCCCCCTGAGATTGAATACGCGAGATTACGTTGAGGGTCAGCGTGGTCTTCCCGCTGGATTCAGGACCGTAAATTTCCACAATTCTTCCCCGAGGGATTCCTCCGATTCCTGTCGCTATATCGAGACTGAGCGCTCCGGTTGGAATTGGCACAACATTTTCGTGACGAGAATCGCCCAGCTTCATAATGGCGCCTTTTCCAAATTGTTTCTCAATTNNGACAGCGCAAGTTCAAGCGCCTTTTCCTTATCTCCCGTTGTTTTTTTGGGATCGGACGCGGGTTTTTCTGTTTTCTTTCGTTCGGTTGCCATACGTCATTCTCCTTTATCAGTTCTTCTGCCACCACAGAGCACGCGGCAAAGCTTCGAAAGAAGCCTATACATCGATAAGCAAAGATAACATTTTTTTAGTTCTATTTTACCTGACAACAGAAGCGCTGATTCTATCGGCCGGTTTACTTTCTGTAAAGATTATTCCCTACCGAAAGGCGCCTTACACGAATTTCATATAATGAATAATCTATATGATTTATAAGAAAAGTCAATATTCTAGAAGATCTTTTTCTCAATCCCTTGGCGAAGGCGGGAAATATTGCTTCGGTGGGTGTATAGGATAAAAGCTCCCAGAAAAATGCTGATGGGAAGAAGCCAGTAAACATCGGGATTGCCCCAATAGAAAAACGCGACCATGACCGGAAAAGTTAACACCGCGACGATGGAAGCCATCGAAATAATGCGCGTTATCAACAGCGCGAGAATCCATATCCCGAAGGTTGCCACTGTCGCTTCCCAGCAAATTGCGAGAAAAACTCCAAGAGAGGTGGCTACCCCTTTTCCGCCCTTGAATTTCAGCCATACCGGAAATGTGTGTCCAAGGATTGCCGCGACTCCGAGTAGCAACGTAATCTGAGTTGGCAAGTCGGCAATGCCGAAACAATGCGGCAGAAGGCATGCGATCCATCCCTTGAGAGCGTCCAAAAAAAGAACCGTTATCCCCCATTTTTTTCCGACTGTACGAAAAACATTGGTGGCACCAATGTTTTTGCTCCCATGTTCGCGAATATCGATTCCCTTTAAAAAATAGCCGGCCATGAGGCCAAATGGAATCGAACCCAGGAGATAAGCGGCCAGAAAAAAAAGAACGATCATGACGGTATCCTTTTTAAAGCTTTCGAGACATAAATAACGCCGGAAAGAATTGTCAAAAAACCGGTCACGTAAGCAACAGGTACCGCCACAGGCCACTTAAGAAGGATCAAAAGGAGAAGCGACATCTGGAAAACCGTGGTGGCTTTTCCAATCAGATTAGGTTTGGCGTCAAATGGGACTCGAAGGAAATGGAGGGTGAAAAATCCGATTGAGAGAACCACGTCCCGAAAAATAATGACTATCGTGATCCAAAGCGGCGGGTGATAGAGCACAGAGTCAACAAAAAGAAGACTGATATATCCGCTTAAAAGTAATAATTTATCGGCGAGCGGATCCAGAATTTCTCCGAGCGCTGTTTTTTGCCGAAGCACCCTCGCCAAAATCCCGTCCAGCGCGTCGGTCAACCCCGCCAGCGCAAAAATCGCGAGCGCCCAATAACGCAGATATTCCTTTTCCGGAGAATAAGAAATCAGAGAGGTAATAAAAACCGGAGTTAGAATAATTCTCAGAAGTGTCAGGTAATTCGGAATACTCAAGAAGTAACCGCGCCCGTAGTTTCCTGGGGATGTTGAATCGCGCGCATGGCCTCTTCCGTGGCGACGCTCGGGTGCAAATCCTCTCCCGGCACAGATTCATCACCTGATCGAACTTTCACGGATACGATCTTGGAAACACCCGGCTCTTCCATTGTCACGCCATAAAGCGAATCCCCCATGGCAATGGTTTTGCGATTATGCGTAATGATCAGAAACTGCGTGGTGTCAACAAACGACCGCAACACCGCGAGAAAACGGTCAATATTAGCCTCATCAAGCGGAGCATCCACTTCATCAAGAAGGCAAAAAGGCGAAGGACGTATTTTGAATAGCGCAAAAAGAAGCGCGACGGCAGTCAGTGCCTTTTCTCCTCCCGAAAGCAAACTCATATTCTGAAGCTTTTTGCCGGGAGGACGAACCACAATATCAATCCCGGAATCCAGCGGATGTTCCTCATCAATCAGTGTAAGACGCGCATCTCCTCCGCGGAAAAGCGTCTGATAATATTCGCGAAATGCCACCTGGACCTGCGCGAAGGTATCTTCGAAAAGCTGTTTGGTCGTCCGGTTAATTTTCCGGATCGCTTCCATCAGGGAATCCCGGGCATCCTCCAAATCCTTTTTTTGAGCTACGAGGAAATCATAACGCTGTTTTAGTTCCTGATATTCTTCAATAGCAAGCAAATTAACGGTCCCGAGAGAGTCGACCTTGGTCTGGAGCTGCGCAATATCTTCCTCAACGTTCTGAAGCTCCTCTGGAGTAACCGGATAAGCCTGCGGATCCAAATCCGCCAAGTTGAGCCGGTAGCGCTGCAGTAATCGTTCCGCGACATTCTTGAACTGATAATCCAGATCCATGATTTGAAGAGAAATTTGATGCTGGGCTTCCTGAATTTGCTTTTGTTTTTCCTGAGACGCGTGAATCGCCTGACTTTGTTGCTCAAGCCTGGTTTCAGCTTCCGTTTTTTCCTGCCGAAGAAGCTCCAAGCTCAAATCAACCTCGTGAAGCTGAGATTGATATTCCTGGGCCATACCATGACATCGCGACTCATCTTCCGTGAGTTCTACATCTTTCGCGTCAAATCGAGCAAGCCCTTCACCTAAAAACACAAGCCGGTCGTTGTCTTTCGCAATATGCTGGGCGATCAAACGCATTGAATCCTGTAAATGATGTATCCCCTGCTGATATTGCTCCGTCTGGGAACGGACTTGCTGAACTTCCAATAGAACATTTTCCCGTTCAGAGAGAAGCGATTGAAGTTCGTTTTCTTTTTCCATCTGAATGCCATGAACTCGGGATTCCTCGGCTTCCTTTTGTCGAAGCTCCGCTTCCAGATGAGNNGCTAAAAATCTCCTGAGATTCCCGAACCATGTCCTGAAGTTCGGATTGGGTCAGATCCATCTCCTGCTGAAAAGCAGCAAGACGCTCCTTGATGTTCTTTTTCTCGGTTTCAAGCGATTCCCGGGCAATTAATAATTCCGTTTTTTTTGTGCGCAATGATTCCGATTCGGTAAGGAGGTTTCGTTGACCCGAGGCGACCCCTTCAAGATTCCCTTCCGCGGAAGTCATATCCAACCGGAGTTGGTCGATCTCCTGGCGGATCCGTGCTACCTCGCCGCTTCGGGAAAAGGCGAACTCCATGCGATTGGTATTATTCCAGAAAAAGATTTTTTTATCGGGTGTAAAAAGAAAACCGTCCTGGGTAATCAGAAGCGCGCGCGTATCTCCCTGCAAAAATGCTTCCAAAAACTGAAACGGGAATTGTTCAGCAACATAAATATTACCGAGAATTCTAGAAACGGCTTCTTCCCAACCGCTGGCGGGGGTCACAAACGAGAGCAAAGGTGAAAAACCGGCTGACCGATACATTGCCTCCGCGTCCGGAAGACTCGCAAAAGAAGGTAAAAAGTTTTGAAGAAGGATTCCAGTCGTGAACGAACGCCTGGCTTTTAACTTTTCCGCCAAAGTTTTCGCGGTCGGCAAATCCTGGACAATGACGGACCGGACAAAATGTCCCAGCGCGATATCCAGAGCCCACTCCTTCCCTTCAGCGACCTTGAGCACCGTTTTAAGGTCGCGCACCAAGCCTTGTTGCTCCGCTTCATTTTCCGCGATAAAGTCGTGAAACGAAGTCTCCTGATGTTCATCAACCTCCGTGAGAACCCGGAGCCGGGAGTCTTTTTCCTTGATCGAAAGTTGAATTTGCCGGATTTTTTCCTCTTGCGCCGTGCGGGTACGAGTCTGTTCGCTAAGTTGCGTTTCTATTAAGGAAAGCTTTTGTTCAAGCGAGCGGTACTCGGCTTCGTTGGTTTCGATCAACTGCGTTACATTCGTAAGTCGTTGATCCCAAACCGCAATCTCGGCTGAAACGCGAGAAGTTTCCGATTCCCCCCGTTTGCACTGCTGATCGAGATTTTCCTTGAGAGACCGGTGGCGTTGATATTCGTTACGCGTGTGAATGGTCGCCTGGGAAGCCTCCAAAAAATCATGCCGGCATTGTTCTAAAACTTCCTTGCACGCCTGGATCGAAGACTCATGAGCGTCGAGTGTCGTTTGCACCTGAGTGAGGCGATCTTGACACGATGACAGATCCGTTTCCTGGGTTTTAAGTAACTTCTCCATCTCTTCTTTTTTTTGTTGCCCGGCGCCAAGGGATTGATTTACTTGATCCTGCTCCTGCAGAACCTGGCCCCGTTGTTGGGCGATTTCAATTTTTTTCTCACGCAAAAACTGGGATTTTTGTTCATTGGTTTCGATCTTGGACAGAACCCCGTATCGCTCCGATTCTTTTTGCTGATAGCGATCCAGAACATCCCTGAGCAAAATCTCCTGCTGGGCCAGTTGCGCTTGGGACTCTGATAGCACAGTCTCAAGTCGACCCAGCTCATTTTTTTGAAACTGAATTTTTTCGTTAAGCTGGGAAGTTTGCGTCGCAATTTGCCCTTGAAACAAAAAGGCTCTTTTAATTTCCAGCGACTTGAGGCGTTCGAGTTCAACCTTGTATTTTTCCGCGCGCTTGGCCTGGCGTTCCGCATACTGAATATTTTTCTGAACTTCGAGAACAATATCGTTCAAGCGCTTGAGGTTATCCTCGGTTCGCTCCAGTTTTCGGATCGATTCGTCTTTTTTCGCCTTGAATTTCGCGATCCCCGCCGCTTCCTCGATGAGAAACCGACGTTCCTCAGGATCCGCTTTGAGAATGTAATCAATCCGCCCCTGTTCAATCATGGAGTAAGAGGAAGAACCGATGCCCGTATCAAGAATGAGATCTTGCAAATCCTTGAGCCGACAAACGGTCTTGTTGAGAAGATATTCGCTTTCCCCCGTTCGGTAAAGACGGCGGGCGATCGTCACATCGTTATATTCAATCGGCAACGTATGATCCGAGTTATCGATCGTAAGAGAGACTTCGGCAAACGCAAGAGGCTTGCGGACTTCAGTCCCGTTGAAGATGACATCTTCCATGGAAGAACCGCGGAGAATTTTAGCGCTACGCTCGCCCAGCACCCAGCGGATCGAATCCGAGACATTGCTCTTCCCACATCCATTCGGACCGACGATACACGTCACGCCTTTGTCAAAAAAAATATCGGTTTTGTCCGCGAACGATTTAAAGCCTACGATTTCAAGTTTTTTAAGACGCATGGTTCATCTCTTCCAGAGTCATTTTTGCTAAAAAAATCTTCTTGATAATGATCGGCAGACAGGGGGAATGTCTAAAGAAGGAAATTTCAGAAAATTACTCTTCAAAGGCCTTGAATGCGATACAGGCATTATGGCCTCCGAAACCCAGCGAATTGGACAAAGTGACACGAACCTTCGTTTTTTCCGCCTGATTAGGGACGTAATTCAGATCACAGTCGGGATCCGGGTTTTTGTAATTGATGGTGGGAGGTACAATCTGATCCCGAATGGCGAGTATACAGGCGACCGCTTCAACCGCTCCGGCCGCTCCGAGGAGGTGTCCGGTCATTGATTTTGTGGAGCTAACCCTGGTTTTATAAGCATGATCCCCCAGCGCCTTTTTAATCGCAATCGTCTCAACCTTATCATTGAGGTAAGTCGACGTTCCGTGGGCATTGATGTAATCAACCTCATCGGGCCGGATGCCGGCTTCTTTCATCGCGTTAAGCATGCATCGCGCGGCACCCTCCCCGGAAGGATCCGGCGCTGTGATATGATTCGCGTCCGACGTCATGCCATATCCAACGAACTCCGCGAGAATTGGAGCGTTGCGTTTTTTAGCGTGTTCGAGCTCCTCCAAGATAATCACACCACAACCCTCGCCCATCACAAATCCGGCGCGACTCGCGTCAAACGGACGAGACGCCGTCGAAGGATCTTCGTTTAACGTACTCAAGGCTTTCATGGCGTCAAAGCCTCCAAACCCGAGCGACGTGATACAGGCTTCCGTCCCTCCGGCAAACATAATATCGGCTTCGCCCCGCTGAACAATCTTGAAGGCATCCCCGATCGCGTTCGATCCCGTGGCGCAGGCGGTCGCGACACAGGTGGAAGGCCCTTTCAAACCCAAAGCGATCGAAATTTGTCCGGGCGCCATATTCACAATTAACATGGGAATCAGGAAGGGAGAAATTCGTCCCGCCCCTTTCTCCATCAAAACCTTGTGCTGTTCCTCAATCACACGAAGACCGCCAATTCCGGAACCAACGAGAATTCCACATCGCTCGACATTTTCGTTTGACAGATCCAGCTTGGAATTTTCAAGAGCCATTTTTGCGCTCGCAATCCCAAACTGCACAAATCGATCCGTCTTCTTTGTGTCTTTGAGTGTTTGATACTGGGTGGGATCAAAACCCTTAACCTCGCCGGAAACTTTCGAGTTAAAAGGGGTCGGGTCAATCTGAGTAAGATGACCCGTCCCGCTTTTCCCGGCAAGAAAACCCCGCCAGGTATCTTCGGCGTTGTTGGCAAGAGGAGTAACCGCGCCAACACCCGTCACAACTACACGACGCCTCATATGGGTTCCTTAATTGGTATGGTACTTGCTAAAACGTAGGAAGGTAAACGGAACGCTTATTTCTGTCCCGATTTTTCTTCGATATATTTGATGGCATCACCGACCGTTTGAATCTTTTCGGCGTCTTCGTCAGGAATCTCGGTTCCAAACTCTTCTTCAAACGCCATCACAAGCTCAACCGTATCAAGCGAATCGGCTCCAAGATCGTCCACGAAAGACGCTTCGGGAACAACCTCTTCGACTTTTACGCCAAGCTGTTCGACAATAATTTCTGTGATTTTTTCCTGGACTCCCATGATTCCTCCTTTAATGATTTGGGACCTTGTTGCTTGAAAGGCCTGTCAAATTACAAGGCCGCCGTCCACTACTATCGTTTGTCCTGTAACGTACGATGATGCATCTGAAGCTAAAAATACGGCAACATTCGCAATATCTTGAGGTTCCCCAAGCCGTCCTAACCCGATATGCTCCTTCATCTTCTCTATCAACTCAGGCGAAAGCTTGTCCGTCATCTTGGTCTTGATGAAGCCGGGCGCAATCGCGTTGGCGCGTATATTACGCTTGGCTAATTCCTTCGCCGTCGTCCTCGTCAGCGCGATCATTCCACCTTTGGAGGCCGAATAATTCGCTTGTCCGGCGTTTCCGGCAATCCCAACGATGGAGGCGATATTGACGATCGCCCCGGACCGCTGCTTCATCATGGGCCGGGCGCACGCCTTGGTAAAGAGAAACGCGCTCTTCAGATTGATTGAAAGAACATCGTCCCAATCCTGCTCGGACATCATCGCAAGCAATCCATCCTTCGTAATGCCCGCGACGTTCACGAGTATATCGATGCGGTCATGAGTGTCAAGGGCAATCTTGACGATTTCATTCACTTCATCTCNNGACCGCAGGGCTTCCCGCCTCCTTCGCCAATGATTCCGTCTCCGTCAAAAATTCTTTTTTAAGATCCGAAAGCACCAGTTTGGCCCCTTCTTTCGCAAACGCGATGGCAATCGCCTGGCCAATTCCGCGGCCGGCTCCGGTGATTAAAGCTACTTTATCTTTAAGTTTCATGATCATTCCTCCTATGGATTTGAAATTGAACGCAGCGCATCCTCTTGCGCCAAATCTGACATTGATCCCACGTTAAAAACTTTTATTTCCGGCTGACATTTTTTCACAAGCCCTTTCAAGACCTTCCCGGGCCCCATTTCGACGCACGTGAGAATTCCTTCCGACTTAACAGCCGCCAAAGTCATCACCCACTGAACCGAGCTGGTCAACTGCTTCGCCAGGAGGTCACGGATCGTATCCGGTTCCATTACTTTTTGAGCAGTCACATTAGGTATAAAAAGACACTTCGGCGCGTGGATCGTCGTACTCTTCAGCGCATTCTCCAGTTTTTCCTGCGCCGGCCTCATCAAGGATGAATGGAACGCCCCTCCCACTTTCAACGGGATTACCCGTTTAGCCCCTTTTGCTTCCGCAATCGGACAAGCGCGCTCTATTGATTCCCGTGAACCTGACAAAACCGTCTGCTCCGGAGTGTTCAGATTTGCAATTTCACAACCCGATTCTCGCGCCACCTCCCTGCACTTTTCGATCTCCAGACCGAGAACTGAGGCCATCGTGCCTGGATTTTGCGAGGCCGCCTCCTCCATCGATTCGGCGCGAACTTTAATCAGCCGCAATGCGTCCTCAAAAGAAATCGATTCGGCGACTGTGAGCGCCGTAAATTCCCCCAAACTAAGACCGGCCGTAAGCGCAGGCTGGATCCCGGGGTTTTTCTCACGAAACGCCTCAAACGCGGCCATGCTCGTGACAAAAATGGCCGTCTGGGCATAAAGAGTCCGGGTGAGTTCGGATTCGGGACCTTCAAAACAGATTTTAGAGATCGAATAACCCAACAGCGCATCGGCAGTTTCGTAAACTTTCCGCCCCGCCGGACTCTGCTCAAAAATATCTTTCCCCATCCCCACATACTGGGCGCCTTGCCCGGGGAATAAAAAACCTATTCGATTCATACCATCACCATTTGATCAGATTTGCCGCCCACGTCAACCCGCCTCCAAACGCGACGAGAGCCACAAAATCCCCTTTTTGAATTGCTCCGGTCGTGACGGCCTCATACAATGCCACAACCGTTGAAGCGCTTGACATGTTTCCGTACCGCTCCACATTAATAAAAATCTTANNCCAGCCGGTCCGCCACCGCCTGAAGAATACGATGATTAGCCTGATGAGGGATGAGCCACGCAAGGTCTTTAACTTCAAGGTTTTCATGTTTCAAAACCTCCCGGACAGCCTGCTCCATCGTCTTGACCGCAATTTTAAAAAGCTCGGGTCCTGCCATTCGCAGGTAGTGAAGACCGTTACGAATACTTTCTTCACTCGGCGGGATCATCGAGCCGCCCGCGGGAATCTGGAGGATATCACTGGCATTTCCATCCGCCCCAAGATTGGACGCTAGGATTCCGTGTCCATCCGTGGAACGCGAAACAACCGCCGCCCCAGCCCCGTCTCCGAAAAGCACGCAAGTCGCCCGGTCTTTCCAGTTGATAAATTTTGTGATTGCTTCCGCGCCCACCACAAGCACATGCTTATAGACACCCGATCTCACAAAACTTTCAGCGACCGCAAGCGCGTATGGAAAACCGGAACAAGCCGCCGCCATATCGAAAGCGCCGCACCTCGCGCCGAGTTTGGCCTGTAAATAACAGGCCGTGGACGGGAAAAGCATGTCCGGCGAGATGGTCGCGACAATGATAAGATCAATGTCTTGAACCGTCAGCCCGGCATTTCGAATCGCCTCCTTGGCCGCCGGCAACGCGAGATCACTTGAAGACTGGTGAGACGCCGCGATGCGTCGCTCCCGAATGCCGGTTCGCGTGCGAATCCATTCGTCGGTCGTCTCCACAATTTTTTCGAGATCAAAATTGGTGAGAACTTTTTCGGGAAGATAGGCTCCAAGCCCTGAAATAGCCGCTCGGTAAGGTGCTGTCATAGTCGCAAGGGATCCCTACAAAATCATTCGGCAAGCGAATTCCGCGATGAATTCGCAACTGAGGGATTAAGGTATGGCGTCATGGCCTCGACAATTTGCTCATTGACTTGGGTTGTCACAAGCTCTCCCGCGACTCNNCGAATCGCGTTACGAATCGCACGGGCTGAAGAAATGCCATGGCTGATAATGACGTTGCCGTTAACGCCCAGAAGAGGCGCGCCCCCCGCCTCTTCATAGTTGGTGTCCCGTCGAAGGTTCGCAAGCGCCGGTTTCAGGAACCACGCTCCGATCGCTGAAATGGGATTTTTGTGGAGCTCCCGGTTGACGAGCAATATTGAAGTTTCAAGAACACTCTCAATCATCTTGAGACAGACGTTTCCGACAAAACCGTCACAGATGATGCAGTCCGCCTTGCCGGTAAAAAAGTCCCGCCCTTCAATATTTCCGATAAAATTAAGAGATGATTCCCGCAAAAGCTTGTAGGCCCCTTTCAGCACGTCGGTCCCTTTGGATTCTTCCTCTCCAATGTTAAGGAGACCGATAGAAGGGCGTTTTTTCTTGATGACATTTTTGGTGAAGACATCCGCCATGATCGCGTACTGGAAAAGCTCATAGGCCGAAGGATTGAGGTTGGCCCCGACGTCCAGCGTCACACACATTCCGTGGAGGGTGGGAATAGTAATGGCGATCCCGGGACGTTTAACCCCGGGAAGCATTCCGAGGTTCAGCAAAGAAGCCGCTACCATGGCCCCCGTATTGCCGGCGGACATGGCCGCGTCCACTTCTTTTTTCTGAAGGAGGTCGACGCAAATGCTAATTGATGAATTTTTTTTCTTTTTGAGAGCGGCCACGGGCGTTTCGCCCATTCCAACGACTTCGGTGGCTTCCACAATCGTGATTTTGCCGCCAAGAACCTTGTGCTTGTTTAACTCCGCTTTCAAAATGTCTTGCTGGCCGACCAAAACGATCTCAAGATGCTTGAAATCGTTGGCCGCCATCACGACCCCTTCAACGATAACGGATGGGCCGTGGTCTCCTCCCATTCCGTCCACGGCAACTCTAACCATTAGGAAGCCTTTTCCTTGGATTTAACCTTGATCGTTTTAACCAGCTTCCCTTTGTAATAACCGCATGCGCGGCATACCCGGTGCGGAAGAATATACGCCTTGCACTGGGGGCACTGGGTCGCTGACTTAAGCTTCAGAGCGTCGTTCGCCCGGCGAAGTCTCGTCCGTGTGTTCGAGTGTCGCCTCTTCGGATTTGCCATCTTATGACTCCTTTTTCNNGTTTTTGATAACAGGAAATGAATGATAACCAGATTGCCGACATTTGCAAGTATTTTCATTAAAATCCGTACCACAAACCGGGCACAATCCCTTGCAATTTTCTCGACAAAGATAAACAAGCGGACGATCCAGAATCAGCAGTTCACGGACAGAATCCAGGGGATCAATAACTTCTTTTCCCTCAGTCTCATAGATCCAGTCAAAATCTTCGCAGAGAGGTGTNNCGCGTGGTCAAGGTTCCCTTAAATCGCAACGTACCGGTGTTTTTTTCCGCAAACCCCTTAAGTCGGACCGGTTCCACATAACGAAAATCAGGAAATTCCACCTCAATATTTTTCGGGTCATACTCACCCTCCACGGGCACGCGAACGCCTTCCTTAAAATCGGCAATCAGAAATTTCAACATCGAATTAACCCTTGAATTTTTCGAGCAAGCGCCGGGCGACAAGTTTCGGCACATGTTTTGTGACATCCCCCCGCATCTGAGCGATCTCTTTCGCGAGACGGGAGGAAAGNNTGTTGGGCGCCAAATGACGGTTCGTCAGCGCCATTTGAAACTCGTAATCAAAATCCGATGTGGCCCGAATTCCGCGAATGATGGTGGAGGCCCCCACTTTTTTCGCGAAATCCACCGTCAGCCCTTCCCAGTATTCCACTCTCACCGAAGGATATTTTTTGACGGCATTCTGGAGGAACTGGATCCGCTCCCGTGTCGTAAAAAGCGTCTTTTTCGCAGGATTTGACGCGACAACCACGATCACACTGTCAAACAGGGAAAGCGCCCTCTCAATCAGGTCAAGATGACCGAACGTGACAGGATCAAAGCTCCCCGGATATATAGCTTTTCGTTTTTTCATTTGCGGATTCCAGGCGAAATAGGAACGAGAGATTTGCTTGCCCGATCTGTTTGGTTCGAACAAGTTTTAGTTTTTTTAATTCTTCGTGCGGGATCGGTTCATGTTTCGAATGTCCGACCACCACCTGTCCAAATGGCTGGACAAGATCCATCTCATCAAGTTTGAAAAGAGTTTTGCTTACCAATCCTTTGTGGAACGGCGGATCCACGAAAATAAGGGGAAATGACCGTCCCAGCTTGTTGAGTTTACGAATTCCCGCGAGGACGTCCAGGGAAAGGATAACTCCCTGATTTTCGAGTCCCAGCGACGCCAGATTCCGCTGGATACAGCTTTTCGCCCAAGGCGCTTTGTCGACAAAGGTCACGGAAAGAGCTCCGCGACTGAGCGCTTCAAGCCCAATGCTCCCCGAGCCCGCGTACAGATCCAGGACATGCTTCCCAAACACAAAAGACCCCACAATGTTGAACAGGGTTTCTTTGGTTCGATCCGTCATGGGCCGAGTGAGTCGGGTTTTCGGAAAATCAATACGACGGGATTTGAATTTACCAGAAATAATTCGCATGCGGGCGGTATTTTAATCGTTTTTGGGCATTTGTTCGAGATATTTTTGTATCCAGTGATTCGGATTTTTTAAAGTCGCGAGATCCAGTCCGTTGGTCACGTCCACCGCTTTTTCCCTTGCGGTCACCAGCATCGCTTCATCCGTCGCAAGATTCGCCACCCGAAAAAACGGGACACCGGCCTGGCGGGTCCCGAGCAAATCCCCCTGGCCCCGCAGTTTCAGGTCTTCTTCCGCGATAAGAAATCCGTCGTTTAGCTTGGTAAGAAGCCGGAGCCTTTTTTTTCCTTCCTCCGTCGAGGGTTCCCCAAACAAAAAACATTCCGACTCCAGACTTCCCCGGCCAATCCGGCCCCGAAGCTGATGAAGCTGAGCCAGCCCAAATCGATCGGCATTCTCTATAATCATGACCGTCGCGTTTGGCTGGTCCACTCCGACCTCAATGACCGACGTCGCCACAAGCACATGGATTTCTCTCCGGCCAAAAGCCCGCATAATCGCCTCCCGCTCCGATCGATCTAGTTTACCGTGGACCAGGCCAACCTTGAACTCAGGAAACACCTCTTTTTGAAGACGCGAATGTTCTTTTTTTGCCGCCCGCTGGTCCGCCTTTTCCGATTCCTCAATAACGGGAAACACAATGTAGGCCTGCTCCCCTTTTGAAAGACGCTGGGCAACATGACGATAGACTTCCGCCTGTTTGGCGCGGGAAATCCAGTAGGTCGCGATGGGTTTTCGTCCTTTTGGCATTTCCCGCATAAGGCTAACATCGAGATCGGCAAAAAGTGTAAGCCCAAGCGTCCTCGGGATCGGCGTCGCGGTCATGACCAGCTGATGCGGACGCGGTGATCGCTGAAACAGTTGCCCGCGCTGATGCACGCCAAATTTGTGCTGTTCGTCAATCGTTACCATCGCGAGGTTATGAAAAACAACGTCCTCCTGAAGCAGGGCGTGAGTTCCCACCAGCACGGAAAGATCACCCCGTTTGAGCGTGGCGTTGATCCTCTTACGATCGTCCTCCGCGACACTTTTCGTGAGAAGTTCAACCGTGATATTCAGAGGAGTTAACAAACGGGACAGGGTTCGGAAATGCTGTTCGGCCAAAATTTCAGTCGGGACCAGAAACGCCGATTGAAGGCCGGCCCGGGCCGTAAGGAAAAAAGCGAACGCCGCGACAACCGTTTTTCCCGATCCCACGTCCCCCTGCAAAAGTCGGTTCATGGGGACGTGAGCACTCACGTCTTTTTCGATCTCCCGCATGGCGTGTTCCTGACTTCCCGTCAGTTCAAACGGAAGCGCCTTTTTAAATACCTCGAAGCACCCCGGCTCCGGGCGAATGGCCGGGGATTGAAACTGGGTCCGCAACGTTTTGACCCGAATCAGAAGACTCAAAGTAAAAGAAAAGAAATCGTCAAAAACAAGTCTCTGCCGCGCCCGGGATTGGTCCTCAAGGGTGGCCGGAAAATGCATGTCGTGAAGAGCCCGATCCAGAGGGACGAAACCCATATCATTTCGCAACGCGGGCGGCAGATAGTCTGAGATCGTTTCATTCAGGTGTTTTTCAATCGCGTCTTTCATGATCATCCGGAGGGATCGCTGAAAAAGTCCCTCGGTCAACGGATAAATCGGAACAATTCTCCCAACATGAGGGGAATTCTCATCAGATCGATCCATGATTTCAAATTCAGGATTAGGCAACTGAAGACGTCCCTCATAATTTTCAAGTTTTCCGTGGAAAACGACCCACTGCCCTGTCTCAAAGGTTCGGCGCAAATAAGGCTGATTAAAAAAAATCGCACGGAGGGTTCCGGTATCATCACCCAAAAGCACCTCCAGAATCGGCATTCTGCGAATCGGTTTAAATTTGATTTCCAGGATCTCGCCGCGGCATGTTGCCGGCTCTCCAAGGGGGAAAGATGCCAACGTATGAAACCGGGATCGGTCTTCATAACGTCGGGGAAAAAGGTAAAAAAGGTCTTTGAGGGAATGGATTCCAAGTCGACGGAATATTTCGGCTCGCCTGGGCCCGATCCCTTTCACATAGCGGATGTCCGAAGTCCCCGCTGGATAACGCGAATGAGATCCTGAAAGAGAGTTCATTGGCTCCGTAAACCAAAAAGGACAGCCCGGCAAACAACGGCGGGGCTGTCCTTTTGAGAAAAATCTGTTTAGTTAGAGNNAGTCGTCCGTCTTTTGAACAGCTTCAGCCAAAAGATTTTCGGCAGATTTCTCGGCCAAATCGGACGTTTCTTTAACACTTTCGGTTTCCGTCGTGACCGCGTCCGCGGTAGCAGTCGCCGATTCCTGAGCGGTAGAATCCGATTGCTTGATCTTGTCCAGGGCCTGACGTATCTGGTCAACGTCCAGAGGCGCCTGGCTGGCGGGAGCGTGAAAAAGAGAACGACTTTTCTGAATTTCCAGCGCGTTAAGCCCGATACAGGTCAAGAGAAACAACACGGCGCAAACGCTGGTTGCCTTGGTGAGAAATGAGGACGCCTTGGTTCCTAAAATAGACTGGACGTTTCCCCCGCCAAACGACGCGCCTGTTAACCCCTGACCGCGTCCGGCCTGAAGAAGAATGACCAAAATCAGAACCAGACACACCAACACGTGCAAAATGACCATGACAAGATTCATGCGTTCACCCCCGATTCATATGCCATCCGAGCTTCCCGAACAATCTGGGCAAACGTTTCCGCCTTGAGGGACGCGCCCCCGACAAGCGCGCCATCGATATTCGGTTTCTCCATCAGCGATCGCGCATTATCCGGTTTGACACTCCCTCCGTAAAGGATCGGAACTTTGACGCCCAGTTCTTTTCCGAAACGCTCGTTCAGGAGCCGACGAATATAGGAATGCATCTGTTCGGCCTGGTCCGGAGTCGCTGTCTTTCCGGTCCCGATCGCCCAAACCGGTTCGTACGCGATGACGACCTTCGCGATATCATCTTTTTCAAGATTTCCCAGACACTCGTCAAGCTGGGTTTTCACCACATCAAAGTGGGCTTTGCCTTCCCGCTCCTCAAGTGTTTCTCCAACACAAACAATCGGAACAAGACTGTACTTGAGCGCTGTTTTGACCTTTTCATGAATCAGGATGTTATCTTCCTTGAAATATTGCCTCCGTTCGGAATGCCCCAGAATGACAAAGCGACAACGAACATCTTTCAGCATCATCGGCGAAATTTCACCCGTAAAGGCCCCTTCCGGCGCGGAATACATATTCTGCGCGCCCAGCTCAATCGGCGTATCAGTCAGAACCTTTGAAACTTCCGAAAGCGCGATGAACGGCGGGCAGATCACGATTTCAACGTTCATCACCGGGTGAACGGCGGCTTTCAACGTTTGAACGAGCGTGACGGCTTCAGAAGCCGTCTTGTACATTTTCCAGTTTCCGGCAATTAAAGGTTTTTTCTTCATGAGCGGCTTAAACAGCACCCTTTCTTGTTTTGTTCTTTATCGAGAAGCACCGCCACCCCGGGAAGTGTCTTTCCTTCCACGAGTTCCAGTGACGCGCCCCCTCCGGTTGAAATATGAGAAATTTTATCGGCAACTCCCGACTGATTGACCGCCGCGACCGAATCGCCACCGCCAACCACCGTCACACAATCCGGAAGTTCCGAAATCGCCCGGGCGATCTCCATAGTCCCTTTCGCGAAATTCGGGAACTCAAAAACACCGACTGGCCCGTTCCAGAAAACGGTCTTGGCGCCCTGCAACGCGCCTCTGAATTTTTCGATCGTCATGGGGCCAATATCCATCCCCATCTGCTCCTTTCCGATGTTACCACGCGCGACATGCTTCGGCTCCGCGTCAGCCGCGAATTCTTTCGTCACAATATGATCGATGGGCAGGTAAAGATAAATATGAGACTCATACGCCTTTTGCAAAATCTTATGCGCCGTGTCGATCATGTCTTCTTCGATCAACGAATTCCCGATCGAAAGACCTTTGGCCTTCAGGAACGTATAGGCCATTCCCCCTCCCACAATAAGCCGATCGACTTTGGAAAGCAGGCTCTCAAGCACCGCGATTTTTGAAGAAATCTTGGCGCCCCCAATCAAGGCAACGAAAGGCCGGGCCGGATTTTTCACGACCTTTTCCTCAAGATACAGCAGTTCTTTCTCCATCAAAAAACCCGCTACAGCCGGTAAAAATTTCGCCACCGATTCCGTCGACGCGTGCGCCCGATGCGCGGAACCAAACGCGTCATTCACGAAAAGATCCCCGTATTGGGCGAGGGCCTTCCCCATGATGTCCCTTTCCGCGGGCTCTTTCGCTTTTTCTTCCTTGTGGAACCGGGTATTTTCCAGCATCAGGATTCCCCCCTGGGAAATCGCCTTTACCATGGCGTCCGTCTCAGGCCCCATGCAGGACGGGGCAAGCCTGACTTCCTTACCGAGTAATTTCGCGAGGCGCTCCGCCACCGGAACCATTTTATGTTTGCCCGCGAGGTATTTTGCTTCATCAAACGGTTTCCCGTCCTTCTCCGCTTTCTCGCGCGCCTTCTTCGTATCCTTTTGGGGATCTCCGAGGTGGGACATCAGAACCAGACTTTTCGCGCCCTGATCGAGGACATACTTGATGGTGGGCAAAGCGGCCTTGATACGCGTCTCATCCTGAACCACGCCGTCTTTCATGGGGACGTTAAAGTCCACCCGCATTAAAACACGTTTACCGCGAATTTCGATGTCCTTGACTGTTTTCTTTTCCATGATGGTCCTTGTCAGATTTACAGGGACGATTCACGCCGAGTCAGCGGTGAACCGTCCCTGAGTCCAGCTTGCCTGAGGTGTCGGGTTTACTTAACGCCGTCTTTCTTCGCCATGAACCGGAGAAGATCAATCACTCGATTGGAATAACCCCATTCGTTGTCGTACCAGGAAATAAGCTTAAAAAAACGCTTTTCCCCTTTCAGGTTATTCTGAAGCGTCGCGAGCGAATCATAAATTGAAGAACGGTTGTCATGAATAAAATCCGTCGACACCAGTTCTTCGGTTGTCACGCCCAAGATGCCCTTCAGGTAAGTTTGCGAAGCCTTTTTCAGAAGAGAGTCAATTTCCTCAATCGAAGTGTCTTTGAGGGTTCGGAAGGTCAGGTCAACGACCGAAACGTTCGGTGTGGAAACACGAAACGACATACCGGTCAGCTTCCCCTTGACGGCAGGTAACACTTCCCCGACCGCTTTGGCCGCGCCCGTCGTTGAGGGAATAATGTTGATTGCCGCCGCGCGGCCGCCTCGCCAGTCCTTTTTCGAAGGGCCATCGACCGTTTTTTGCGTCGCGGTGTAAGAATGGATCGTGGTCATAAGACCCGTTTCAATCCCGATACCTTCTTTCAGGAGCACATGGACGAGCGGGGCCAAACAATTGGTCGTACAGGAAGCATTCGACACAACATTATGCTTGGCGCTGTCATATTCATTTTCATTAACGCCCATCAGCAAAAATTTGACGTCGCCTTTTCCGGGCGCGCTGATGATCACTTTCTTCGCGCCAGCCGTCAGGTGCAACTTCGCCTTTTCAGAATCCGTAAAAAGGCCCGTTGATTCGACGACATAGTCAACTCCAAGCGCTTTCCAGGGAAGTTGATCGGGGGTCTTGGTCGCCATCACGCATTTCGTTTTGTGCCCATTAACCACCAGCGTATCCGCTTCGGGAAGTGAAGGATCACTTTTCTCGGTCTTGACATCGTGCTTGAAATGCCCATGAACCGAATCATATTTAATCTGATAAGCGAAATAATCCGCGTCCGTCGAAATATCAACCACGGCCACAACGTCAATTTCCTTGCCAAGAAGCCCCTGGTCACAAATTGCCTGATATACCAAACGCCCGATACGCCCGAAACCGTTAATACCAACCTTGATCCCCATTGCCGTTACCCTCCTGGATTAGTTACGCAACTCGGTCATTCTGGACCTAAACAAGTGCGAGAAAGCTCTTCGTATTCAATCCATCCGTTGATCCGTATCAGGAAAGGATGAAACACGAAAAACCTACGTTCCCTGCTTAGCCTGCGGAAATGACAAAAGAATGCGGTATTGTTAATTCTGTTACTGTACTCTCACGATGATGAGAAGACACAGGCAGGTTAAAGATACGTAAATTATAAACACCCCCTACCCTAAGTCAAGAAATTCTAAACCGATTCCGGAGAATTTACAATCAAGGGGTCGGATCGGTCAGGAAGCTGTTTTTTTTCGTTTGTCGGCACTTGCGATTGCTTCGGGATCGTAGCGCCAATGCCACGGCTCATACGTGGTCCCCGTCCCGCGATCTTTCGGGTAGGAAAGTACAAACCCGTACTCGCGGGCATGCGCGTGGAGCCAGGTGTTTTCCGGCAAGGCTTTAAACTCTTTCACGTTCGGATCCCCGTCAATCCCGTCTTCATTGATGAAATCGATCGCCTGGTATTTCGGGGAACCGTGCTCGCTGTAACCCGGCAGAGCGACAAATTTAACCGTTTCCCGGACCGAGAAATCGTGATTTTTGAGAAAATAAACGAAAAGGTAGAGCTGATACGCGCTTGAACGGTAACCGGAATCAACATAGAGCCGTTTGCCGATGCTTTTTTCCATGGCAAGCATCATTTTTTCGTACTGCTTATAAACGTTCGGAGGAAGAAACTGGGGCGGGATCGTCCGGGTCCTGATCACGGTTTTCCGGGTTCCGTCCGGATTTTTGACGCGAACCTTTTCCTTCACCTTCTGCCCCTTGATTATCACAAGATCTTCCTTGCCGGTCGCGATCCCCCGCCACGGGATACGGACGCCAACCTCTTTCGCGGGAATGNNTCAGGGGCTCATAAAGTTCTTCAAAAGTCAGTCTGGAAAGATTTTTTTCTCCGTCGCGTTTTCGTATCAGGGGTTCCAGCTTTTCGATCACCTGTTTTCGCATCGCGATATCCTCATCCGACAGACGTTCAAAATCCAGGGAATAGACGGGCGGTTGGGCGATCAGAAAAACCAGTCCCGCGATCAACGCCACGGTCATCAAAAACAGGGATGTTTTTTTTCGGCGAGATTGTTTTTTTCTGGCATTCTTTTTCACAAAATCACCTGTCCTGCCGAAAGGCGACGGCCATTCACGAAATCAAACGCGCTCATGACATTCTTTCCTTCCGGTTTAACGCGAAAAATACGGAGGGCTTTTTCCGCGGTGGACACAAGCACCGAACCGCCCGGATCCACTTCAAGGAGGGTTCCGGGCGGGACCCACGGATCCGACGTAACGCCCACCGCGGGAACCGCGGAAAGAAGCATGACCCGTTCCTGTTTAAAAAAGAAATAACAACCGGGCCACGGGGCAAGCCCGCGAATTTTTCGTGAAATCATTTCCGCTGAATCCCGGAAAGAAACGAGACCGTCATTCTTGACCAGTTTCCGAGCGATCGTGGCCTGGGATTCGTCCTGGGGAACCCCCGCGAGCGACCGTTGTTCGATCATCCTGAAAACGGCCTGAAGCGCCTGGGCGGACAGTGAAGCAAGTTCATGGGACAGCTCCGCGGCATTCATCGCGGGATGGATCGGATAACGTGTCTGATAGAAGATGTCGCCCGCGTCCATTTTTTCCGCGATGTCAATAATGCTGACCCCGGTTTCCAGATCCCCGTTCAGAATGGGCCCATGGATCGGCGCGGCGCCCCGGTAGCGAGGGATCAGGGACGGGTGAACGTTCAAACGGTATTTCGGAATTTCGAGCAGACTTTTCGGGAGAATTTTTCCGTAAGAAGCCACCACAAAAATATCAGGAGCAAGTTCCCGGATTTTTCGAACAACTTCGGGATCACAAAGTTCCGGAAATTCTTCGACGGGTCGCCCGTGTTTTTCCGCGGCAACACGCACCACGGTCGGTTCCAGGTGGAGACCACGTCCCTTTTTCTGGGGCGGCGTCGTAACGACAAGGACTGTTTCGTGCCCTGAGGCAAGACACGCGTCGAGAGACTTTAATGAAAAATCACTGGAGCCAAAAAATACAAGTTTCATGGAAATCCATCCCGAGTTCTAAATCCGGAATCCGGCTCAAATCCTGAAATCACAGGTTCGAGATTCAGTCCTGGAGCTTGGAAACGTCCCCGGCGGTTCGTGTCTTTTCGTATTGTCCCAATAGCTCTTCCCGCTTCTTCCCCGTAAAATGATCGATGAGCAATTTTCCGTTCAGGTGGTCCATTTCATGCTGGACCACGCGCGCGAAAAAATCATAAACCTCGATCCGGTGGAGCCGTCCGGACCGGTCCTGATAGGTCAGCCGAACCTCGGTCGCCCGTTCGACATCCGCCGAAATCCCCGGCAGACTGAGGCAACCTTCGGCGGCCACGGCGGCTCCGGTGGCTTTCTCAATGNNATTCACCATCACATACTCTTCTCCGCGGGTCATACGGGGCGAGCAAACAAAAATCCGTTTCGAGATCCCGACTTGGGGAGCCGCGAGCCCCACACCGTCATCCCGATACATCGTCTCGATCATATCGTCAAAAAGCTTTTGATCGAGCGGGCCAAACGTCTGGTGAGGAGCCGCCTGTCGCTTTAAAACCGGGTCCGGATATGTGCGTAATTTCAGAAGTGACATCGTGGGCGGATTATAACATATCGCCTTGCTCCGTACGGCTAAAGAATGTTGAGAGGGTCAACATCCAGCGCGAACGCAACCGCGGAACTTTTTTTGAGAGACAGTAAAATCGACTGGATCTTTCCCGGCATGAGAAACGCGCTCCCTTCCCCCGAAACGGGCCGCGGAAGTTTTAACATCACATGCCACCGGTAATGACCGCGGAGCTTATAAAACGGCAAGGGCGCGGGACCGATGATCTCGACACTCCCCGGCAAGGAATGGAAGATGGAAGATGATTCAGAACCTGGTTTGTCTCCATCGGTTCGGCGCGCTCCGTTAAGCGCGTCCCGGACTTCCCTCGCGAACAGGTAGGCTTTTTTTTCATCACGCGNNCACGCGACCGCACGATGATATTGACGAGTGAACAAAACGGAGGGTATCTAAACTCCTCGCGGAAACGTGTTTCGTGCGCGTAAAATCCCGGAAAGTTGTGGGTCATCGCGTGATGAATGCTGGCGTGATCCGCCATGTAAGTCTGGATCAAAACGCGACCGGGTTTGACGCCCCGTCCCGCCCGGCCCGCAAACTGGGTCAAAAGCTGGAAAGTCCTTTCACTCGAACGAAAATCGGGAAGACGCAAGCCAATGTCCGCCAGCACCACGCCAACAAGCGTCACGTGCGGAAAGTCAAATCCCTTCGCGATCATTTGCGTGCCAACCAGGACGTCAATCTTGCGGTCGCGAAATCCGGAAAGAATGACTTCATGAGAATCCTTTTTTCTTGTGGTATCGGCGTCCAGTCTCGCGATTCGGGCGCCTGGGAAAAATTTCGCGACTTCACTTTCGACCTTTTCGGTTCCAAACCCCATAAATTTCAAGATCGGCGCGCCGCAGGACGAACAAGTTTCCGGAACTTTTTTCTNNGAATGAAACCTGGCAGGACTTGCACTTTTCCGTTTCTCCGCATTCACGGCATCGAAGGGACGTGGAAAAACCCCGCCGATTCAAAAGGAGCATTGTCCCCTCACTAGCCGACAAATTTTTTCCGATTTCTTTCATCAGCGGCGGAGAAAGAATCAGGCTGGCGCGTTTTTCACCTTCGTAACGCTTCAGGTCGATGACAGTCACGGCCGGCATGGCCTTATGATCAATTCTCCGGGTCAGATCAAGGCGCGTGAATTCGCCCGTTTCCGCGGCACGCATGCTTTCCAGAGACGGCGTCGCCGTCCCCATAATGAACAGCGCTCCCTCATGGCGCGCTCTCTGAGCGGCCACCTCACGGGCATGATACCGGGGCGCGGTCTCCTGTTTATAGGAACCTTCATGTTCTTCGTCCATCACAATGAGCCCGAGATCCGGCACCGGCGCGAACACAGCCGAGCGCGGACCGAGAACGACACGGGCGGTTCCCATTTCGATTCTTTTCCACGCCAAAAACCGCTCGCCGTCCGTCATCTTGCTGTGCAAAATTTCCAGATCTCCGCCGAAATGCCCCGTAAAAAACCGTTTCAGTTGTTCGGTCAGCGCAATTTCCGGAACAAGACAAATCGCGCCCCGCCCTTTTTTGAGGATTTCCCTGATGGCTCGAATGTAGAGTTCACTTTTCCCGCTTCCGGTCACGCCGAAAAGAAGAATGGGTAACGATGCGTGGTTGATGGGCGCCTGAGCCTTGTTTTTTTCGCGGCTGGGCAAATCACATCCGTTGTCCAGCGCTTTTCGAATCGCTTCAAACGCTTCCTTCTGTTCGTCGGTCAGCTTAAACTCTTCCGGTCGAGTGACCGTGGAAGATCCGGCGTTTGTTTTCTTTTTTGCCTTTTCAATGTATTTCGCGGTTTTCTTCCCGTATTTTACCCAGCGAGGGAGCGCGTTTTCGATGGCCTCTCCCCAGCTAGAGCCATAATAATCGGCAACCCATTTTGTAAGATCCAGCATGTTTTCCGACAGGACGGGTTCATCATCCAGCACGGCGATCAGCGGTTTTAACTTTTTCAGCGTCTGGTTCTGCCTCTCCGGAACGTGTCGGGAATCGGAGGCTGAAGCAAGATCCAGGCGAACAACATAACCCGTGATCTCACGGTTTCGGAACGGGACAAGAACGCGCACTCCGGGAACGGCCTTTTCAGCCCATGCTTCGGGAATAGAATAGCTAAAGACTTCGGTCGCTATAGGAAGAGGGATTGCTACCTGGGCGATCAGGACATTGGTTTCTTTCGGTTGGAGCAAAGAAGTTGAATTCATCATTGATGTCAAATCGAAAAAGCAGTCATTGCTTATAATTATGGGTCATTAAAATCAGTATCCTAGTCGTCATCCTGAGCCACGTCACCAACCGCTGTCATCCTGAACCACATC
>DCTJ01000008.1:1710-14998 GCA_002329545.1 Candidatus Omnitrophica bacterium UBA1443 | reverse complement strand
ACTGCCTTAAGTGGGATACACCCCTTGGTTTTCGGTCTTTCGAGCGTAAAAGCTTATGTTCCACACTTGAGAAAAACGCAAGAATTATCAACGCAAACGCCGTTCCTAAAATCGCTTCTTGATAGGCGCCTAATCCGCACGCAAGTCCAATCCCGCAAACCACCCAGATCCCCGCCGCGGTCGTAAGCCCCCGGACACGCTCCTGGGACCGTATAATCGCTCCGGCTCCCAGAAAACCAATCCCTGTTACCACCTGACCAGCGATTCGCCCCGGGTCAACATTGGAAAGACCTCTATAGGTTTCAAAAATGTTAACTGAAACGAGCATCATAAGTGCGGATCCAAGGCTGACGAGCGCGTACGTCCTGAAACCAGCCTCCTTGCCGTGAGCGCCTCGTTCCAATCCGATCAGAGCGCCCAGAAAAACCGCCACTCCCAATTTGATCACCATATCCCAATCCTGAAAACCCGTCCATGGACACATGAAAACTCTTCCTCCATCAGGTAAACGATCCATGGAGAACGAAATCGTTATTCATTCTCCGCTAACCATTCCCCTTGTTTATTGTCAGTGCGGGATCTCCCGTCATATTCAATGTCGACCGGATTCCCTTTTTATAAAGCTCGTATCCCCGTTTGGCAATCATCGCGCCATTGTCCGTCGAAAGGGAAATCGGCGGAAACCAGACTTGATACCCTCTAGCGCCAGCCTCCCATCCGAGCTTTTTCCTAAGATAGGAATTTGCGCTAACTCCTCCCCCAACCACAATATCGGAAACTCCTCTATCCTCAGCGGCGTCCAACACTTTATCAATCAGCCAGCCAATGACCGCGTGCTGGAAACTCGCGGCAATATCTTCCTTCGAAGGCGCGTGCGCCTTCGGACGTCCTGTCTTCGGATCCTTCACCAGATAGAGAACCGCTGTTTTGATCCCGGAAAAACTGGTATCGAATCGCCCTTGGAGTTTGGGCCGCGTGAAGAGAACAGCCCTGGGATCCCCCTTTTTTGAAAGAGCGTCAATAACCGGCCCGCCGGGATATCCAAGACCGAGAATCTTCGCAACTTTGTCATACGCTTCTCCCACCGCGTCGTCGATCGTCTCGCCGAGAACTTTGATGGTTTGGTGATGACAAAACGTGATCATCGTATGGCCGCCGGAAACAAGAAGTCCGACGTATCTTTTTGGGGCCGGTTTTTCAAAAAAATTTGAAACAAGGTGCGCTTCCATGTGGTTCACCCCCACGAGAGGAATCTCCAGTTCATAGGCAAGCGCCTTGGCAAATGAAACCCCGACAAAAAGTGATCCGATAAGCCCGGGACCCTGGGTCACCGCGATCAAATCAAGATCCGAAGCTTTTATCTTTGCTTCTTCCAGAGCCTCATGAAAGACGCACCGGATTTGCTCCATGGAATGCCGGGACGCGATTTCAGGCACGACTCCCCCAAATTTTTTATGGCGAAAAAGGCTTGAGGAAACAACATTGGAAAGGATTTCAGTGCCGTTTTTTATAACCGCGCACGAGGTTTCGTCACACGATGTCTCTACGCCAAGCGTGTAGACCGGGGAGCGGGAGACAGGAAGCGGAGCGCGTTTCTTCTTTTTTTTTCTACGTTCTGCTTTTCCCGAACTTTTCATTCTTTGTTCCGCGCTTTTCCGCTATCCGAGCTTACGCCTGAGTATTTCGTTCGTAAGCTGGGGGTTCGCCTTCCCCTGTGTCTCTTTCATCACAAAACCCACGATCGCCCCAAGCGCTTTCTGCTTCCCCGCCTTAAACTCCTCCACTGCCCTGGGATTTGCGGCAATCGCTTTCTCCACCGCTTTTTCAATAAGACTGGTATCGGAGACTTGGACAAGTCCCTTTTCCTTTACGATTGTTTCGGCATCCTTTCCGGTGTCAAACATCATCCCGAGAACATCCTTGGCCATTTTCCCGGAGAGGGTCCCATCTTCGATCAGTCTGAGTAGCCTGGCAAAACTTTCCGGCGGCACCGGAGAACTTTCAATCGCGAGATTTTTCGTATTCAGTACCGCGAGCAGTTCCGTAAGAATCCAGTTACTGGAAGTCTTGGCCGCCACCCCCGCCTTGACCACGTCCTCAAAATATTCGGAAATTCTTTTGTCTTCCACGAGCGTGTAGGCGTCGTACTCTGGAAGACCATAATCCGCCATAAACCGCTTGGCGCGGTCCAGAGGAAGCTCTGGCAAGGTTTTTCGGATCGCCTCCACGGTTTCGCGCGCCAAAGTAAACGGCACGAGATCCGGGTCCGGGAAATAGCGATAATCATGCGCGTCTTCTTTGGAGCGCATCGAATAGGTCATGCCTTTCGGGTCGTCCCAGAGCCGCGTTTCTTGCACAATACTCTCCCCATCCTCAAGCGCGCGAGTCTGTCGCTCGATTTCGTATTGAATGGCACGCTCAACCATCTTGAACGAATTCAGATTCTTGATCTCAACTTTAGTACCAAACTTCTCCTGGCCTACGGGACGCACCGATACGTTCGCGTCACATCTCAAACTTCCTTTTTCCATATCACAGTCGCTCACTTCCGCGTACTGTAGAATCGTCTTGAGCGCCTTAAGATAATCATAAGCTTCCTGGGGTGACCGGATATCAGGCTCCGAAACAATCTCAAGAAGGGGCACGCCGCCGCGGTTGTAATCAACCAGACTGCCATCCGCGATGCCTTCATGAATCAGCTTTCCCGCATCTTCTTCAAGGTGCGCGCGGGTGATCCCGATCCTTCTGGTCACAAACTGCTCAGAGGTAGTCGCTCCGCTTTCGCTCAAAGAACCTGTCCCATTGGCAATTTTTGTTTCAACATCCACATAACCCCGCCCGTTCACGGGCATGTCATACTGCGAGATCTGATAAGCCTTCGGAAGATCAGGGTAGAAGTAATTCTTTCGATCAAATTTAAGCCTCTCCGCCACTTGACACTGGAGCGCAAGACCTGCCCTAATCGCAAGCCTCAACGCTTCTTCATTCACCACAGGAAGCGATCCCGGCCACCCAAGACACACCGGGCACGTGTTTCTGTTCCCCTCTTCTCCAAAAGTGGCAGGACACGGGCAGAAAAGTTTGCTCTTTGTTTTTAACTGAACGTGGACTTCAAGCCCGATCACTGGTTCAAAATTCATTTTATTTACCACCTCGTTTTATCTCCAACTATCATATTTCTTTTTTTTACCAACACAGATGATACCTCACAAAAAAATCAAAAAACAGGTTTCTGAAAAAATTATAAATTGGATTTAAGCGCCACATAAAAATAGGGAGCGTCTGGACAATTCACAACGTAGTACACTTTAAAACCCGTATCTGTCAACTGTATCCTGTTGTCAGCATAACTACTTTGATAAATCTTTTTTGCGTACGCTCCCGACAATGCCAAGGATTACTTCCCAATCGCTATCCAGTACACCTGAACATTTTTGTCTTTGCCCACATGATTGTGCTCCACAATGAACCCTGTCCTCGTCACATTATTAAAAAATATTTCATTCCCATACCAATGAACTTTGGGCATATTTTGCGAGCCAGTTACCGCGAAAACTTGGGTCGTGAATGCTTTTGGAAATATCACGGTTCTTGGAGTTATACAGGTCCCCCATTGAATCATCAACCCATTTGAGAATTCAATATAGCCCGGCGACGCTAATGTTGCCTCTTTGACCCCGGAAGAAGCCCCTCCTATCGGTTGCCACCCCCAAGTAACCGAAGGACTTGTACGGGTTTTCAAGCAAGCCTCGATTCCATTTGTCGCACTGTTATATCTCATTGTGCCTTGTTTAGTCTCAGTACAAGTTGCATTATCCGCTCCGATTTTTATACTGCTCTGGATCGCCAGTCCCCCTGAAGGAACATTCGCTGTGGTAACGTCAGCTTGGGTAAACCTGCCATCCGCATTAAAATCTCCGATAATGACCTTCCCAGATACCAAATCGTTTGATTGCAGTTGCTTATAATCCCCATACGGCGCAGGATAATAAGTCGTGAGAGTGAATTTCTTTTCATTCTCCGCATAAACCGGGGACATTAACCCGCTCAACAACAACACAGCAATCAGGAACTTTTTGATGTGCATGCCTCACCTCCTGCTTAACTTGTTTGGGGACAGACATTTTGCTAGACTGCGGAACTATTTTTATAACTCTTTCCCGCAACAACTTCTGCCATATTCAGATCACTGATACCCATCAGAAACACCTGAAGATCATCTTTGACCCTACAAGACGCACAAAAACTACCGGGACAATGCTTCAGGACGCTTCAGGAACCAGGTGACCGTTTTTTCCAGTCCTTCGTCAAAAAGGACCGTGGGACGGTATCCCATCCGTTTTTTCGCTTTTGTGATATCCGCCAAAGTTCGGCGCACATCTCCGGCGCGCTTGGGACAAAACTTGGCCTTCAGCGATTTAATTCCCATACACTTCCGGAGCTCCCGGACAATTTCCAGAATGTTTTTCTCCTCGTGGCATCCGATGTTGAACGATTCCCCCTTGGCCAGGGGATGATCCATGGCGATCAGGTTCGCGTTCACAACATTCTCGATGTAAACAAAATCACGGGACTGTCGGCCATCCCAGTGAATCATGACGGGGTTCCCCAGTTTGATTTGACGGATAAAAATCGGAATGACATTGGAGTACTGTGATTTCGGATCCTGCCGGGGGCCGAACACGTTAAAATAACGAAGCGCCACCGTTTCCAGGCCATAAAGCGCGGTAAAGTTGCGGCAATAATACTCTCCCATCATTTTGGAGGCCGCGTAGGGAGATTCCGGCATCGGCCGTTCCTGCTCAGAAGTAGGAAAGTTTTTCGTCTCCCCGTAAATCGCCGAAGAAGAAGTAAAAACAACCCGTCTTACTTTGGCGTCACGCGCTGCAAGCAGAACATTCAGGGTACCCCTGACATTCACTTCGTGAGTTTCCTCCGGATCCTTGCAGGATTGAGGCACCGATGCAATCGCGGCCAAATGGAAAACATAATCCGCGCCCTTCATTATTTTTTTGACCGTTTTAGAGCATCGGATGTCACCCCGAACTAGGTCGATGGAACGGATCGAATCGCTCAGGTTTTCCACCTTACCTCGTGAAAAATTATCCAGAATGCGGACCCGGTATCCTTTTCGGAGAATGGCATCCGTAATATGGGAACCGATAAATCCGGCGCCACCTGTCACAAGGCAAACCCGCTTTTTCTTCATCTTTTAACTCTTCTTCAGATCGAAATAAATTGGTAAATAAGTTGGCGAAACAAAAAAAAGGCGATTGAACGCAAGGCTCCATCCAACATCACGTCGCAGTATTACCATCTGATGTGTCCAAAAAAAGGCACATCCGGCGCACCTTAATTTCGTGAGCGAGGAGCGAACCATTCAACCTTGGCGTAACAATTCCCGCGCTCCATATTTCAGCAGAATTCTTTTTAAGTTTGGCTTTATAGCTACCGACCTTTTCGATCAGTGTCTTGCCCAGTGGCGAATCTGTCAGATAATCATATCCGCAAATCAGAATCACGCTGTCCTTTCTCTCCAGCAAAAGCCCTTCCGGCACCATATCAATTGAAACTGCATCATTGATCCCCGCCATTCCATCAGCCGCTATTTGCATTTCGTGAAGAAATTTTCGAGCCGGGACATCTTCGGTTAATTCAGCCGCCCGGTCAGCCAGCATCTGATACCCCCGAAGGGACGCCAACCTTTCGAGATAAAAACGAAGATAGGTGGCTTGACGGGGCGTGTAATAAGTGTTGTTCAGGAGCGCAATGGACTTATTTTCGGGAATACCGATTCTCACGAGAGAATCTTTATTGATCTTGTAAAGATCAATCCGGTCTTTATCATTGACTAACTGGTCCGCTGTGTTATTGATATTGCTGACGGTCATAACAGCTGAAGCAATCAATCCGAACGGTATAAAGAAATTCGCAACCATCACCACACCCCGCCCACCCATTTCCTGTTTGGCCAATGAGGAAAGTTTTTCCTGAAGTTGTTCGTTTCGCGAGTAAACATCGACCCCAAGTTTTTGAGCAATCTGGCGTTTGGTGGAGCTTAGGAAACTGTCCCCTTTTTCTCCCTCTTCTTTTGTGCGAAACGCATCGCCGACCTTGTCCCCGACCCTTCCCGCAGCGGTGCCAAGTCCTTTCGCAGAATTAACGGGGTGAAAGACTAGATTTTTAAGCCCCCTGCCAGTCCCCTTGACGGATTCAATCGCACCATCCGCCACACCGCTGGCCGTATCTTTATTCTCATCAAGTTGTCCGATGACCGCCGATTCATGAATCCATTTTTTTAAATCCAACAAACCTTCCACCTGGATTTTAACTGTATTGTTGGAGACTGAAAAAATGAGAAAACCTGGATTATAGGAATCTTCGCGCGTCGAGTTCACTTGGTGATAGCGTGAGCTTTCAGCAAACTGTGTGGCGGGCAGATTGAGGTCGCTCCATGGGATCTCTGCGCGCGCAATATTCGGAAGACTAAAAATAAGACACAGGGAAAGGACGGCAATTCGTTTTCCAATCATGCTTCACCCTATTCGAGTTGATCGACCCTGGAGGCTTTCTGGAAGCATACGGCCGATTTTACAATCTCTGGATTAATTCACACTTGACACTCGCGTCACTCTCCCTGGGCATCAACCAGGGAGACCTCTCTGGCAAGATTCAGGGCATTATCATATTTTTTAAGTTTCTTGCCCACCAGCACAACCACACCTCCATCGTCCGCTACAACCATGGAAGGCTGTCCCACGCAACATGCCACCGTTTTCTCGTTACCTCTCGCTTCCCCACCCGTATCCCCCGTAATCCCTGAGAGCTCCGGCCCTTCTATCGCCAAAGCAAAAGGTAGCAAGCTCAACATGATGATCGCAAGAAAATAGAAGGTTTTTTGCGTAACCATACCTGTTAAAGAAGTGTGTCGTCTGAACAAGCTTAAGCCTTGCCCGCGGAACCAAGTACCTTCTCGTTTTTGTGTTTATACATCGCAATCAGCGCGTCCCGGGCTGGGCCAAGATATTTACGCGGATCGAATTCCGCAGGTTTTTCTCTGAAAACTTTACGAACGGTGGCCGTCATCCAAAGCCGCCCGTCGGAATCAATATTGACCTTGCAAACCGCAGATTGAGCGGCCTGCCGGAGTTGCTCCTCAGGGATACCGATAGAATCCTTCAGTGCGCCACCGTTATCATTGATGATTTTCACCGCCTCCTGAGGAACGGACGAAGATCCGTGAAGCACTATTGGGAAACCGGGAATTTTCTGCTCAATTTCCTTCAGAATATCAAATCGGAGCGGGGGCGGAATGAGAATCCCTTCCGCATTCCTCGTACACTGTGCCGGCTTAAACTTGTTGGCACCGTGTGAAGTCCCGATCGAAATCGCAAGGGAGTCCACGCCGGTTTCCTTGACAAATTTGACCACATCATTCGGGTCCGTATAAGTTGAGTGCTCGGCACTCACTTCATCTTCAATCCCGGCCAAGACACCCAGTTCCCCCTCCACCGTCACATCATACTTGTGAGCCAACTCAACCACCTGGCGGGTCAACTCAATATTTTTCTCAAATGAATGGTGGGATCCGTCAATCATGACCGAAGAAAAGCCGGATTCAATGCAAGACTTGGCAAGTTCAAACGTGTCCCCATGGTCCAGATGGAGGGCCATCGGGATAGGCTTAAGGCCCTTTTCTTTGGCGTAAGCCTTCATCATCTCCACCGCCCCTTTCCCCATGTATTCAAGGAGCGTTTGATTGGCATACTTCCGCGCACCGCTTGAAACCTGAAGAATCACGGGAGATTGTGTCTCGACGCACGCCATCACGATGGCCTGGATTTGCTCCATGTTGTTGAAGTTATAAGCCGGGATGGCGTACCCACCCTTCATGGCGTTGGCAAACATCTCGCGCGTATTAACAAAACCAAGTTCTTTGTAAGTAACCATTTCATGACTCCTTTTTTAATTTGAAATTTCAGATTTTGGAAAATCAGTAATTCTCGATCCAGATTTCGAAATGTCCCTTCGGGTGATCGCACACCGGGCAACGCTCTGGTGCTCTTGAGGCTTCCACAATATAGCCGCATTCCAGACATTTCCAGAACACCTTGCCGTCCTTGACAAAAAGTTTATGCCGCTCCAAAGCATCATGAAGTTTCCGGTAGCGAGTCTCGTGGCGCTTTTCAACCATCGATACATGCTTGAACGTGCGGGCCACTTCCGGGAATCCTTCTTGATCCGCTGTTTCCGCAAACGCGGGGTAAAGATCCGACCATTCTTCCTTTTCTCCGTTTGCGGCAGCTTCAAGATTCTTAAGAGTATCCGCAAATGCAATCGGATACGACGCACGAATTTCCTGCATTGCGTCCTGCAAGCCACCCGTCAGGAGATGTTTATAAAACAATTTCGCGTGTTCTTTTTCGTTGTCCGCAGTCTCCATAAAAATATTGGAAATCTGCCGGTATCCCTCCTTCATGGCCGTGGAAGCATAATAGGTGTAACGCATCCGTGCCTGGGATTCACCAGCGAAAGATTTCATAAGATTTTCCGAGGTTCGTGTCCCTTTCAGGTCTTTCATAGAATTTCTCTCCTAGTTGCATTATGTTAACGGGAAATGAACGAAAGATTCAGATGTTGGACTGAGTAAACCGGAAGAATTATATCAAACCCCTTTCAAATGTAAACTATCGATGGCTGGACATCAGAGGCCCGAAATCATCTCGCCATGCCAGGGGGGAGGTTGGGAAAACGGGTGATCAGGAGCTCCCGGTTTCATACTTTCCGTCACGCCGCCGGCGAATTTTTCCGTCAAGTTCAAGCTTTAAGAGTATTCCGGGTAGCTCCCCCGGATCAAGCCCCGTGATATCAAGAATTTCATCCGTCATCAAACTTCCCTCCTCGTTCAGCGCCTCAACCACACAATTCAAATTCTCTCCGGCCGTCAGGAGAGGCGTTTCCCCTTCGGGATTTTGAGTTTTAGGCGGAAATTCTTTTTCATCCACAACCTCCTTGAACGGGCAAACAGCGGACGCGTTAGAAACGAGAGCAGACATCTCGGTTGAAAAAACTTTCCACTTTCCTGAAAGGGCCTCGAAAACCTCTTCCGGACTCTCCGCGAGAACGGCGCCTTCCTTGATCAACTGATGAGTTCCACGCGAAGTCAATTGATCCACAGGCCCGGGAATCGAAAACACTTCCCGCCCCTGATCCAGCGCTTCATGGGCCGTAATCAGGGATCCGCTCCGCGAGTGAGCCTCCACCACAAGAACTCCGTGACCGAGGCCGGAAATAATCCGGTTGCGCCTGGGAAAGTTTTCCGCGAGAGGCGGTGTCCCGATCGCGTATTCACTTATCAGGACGCCTTTTTGTGAAATCCTCTCAAACAATTTCACATGTTCTTTGGGATAAACAATGTCGATCCCACAACCCAGCACCGCGATCGTCCTCCCATACGGGACATCAAGAGCGGCTTCATGCGCCGCCTGATCAATACCGCGCGCCAGCCCCGAAACGATCGTGACTCCTTTGGAGGCCAACTCCCCCGCGAATCTTTTAGCCTGTGTTCGGCCATAAAAACTCGGGTGACGGGTTCCAACAACCGCTAAAGCGTTCTCATCATTGAGCTCAAATCGTCCTTTCATGTAGAGAACCAAGGGCGGATCAGCAATTTCCCTAAGCGAGACCGGATAAGCGTCCTCAAGTATTGAACAAAGTGAAACCCCCTTCTGCCAGCATAAGGAAAGTTCTTTTTGTGGATCAAAAGTAATGTGAGTGGCAACACTCCGGGGATCCAGTAACTCGACCACCCGCTCCGGGCGATGCCCTTCCGAAAAAAGATTTCGCGCCCGGCGGCGATCTTCAACGCCAAGACGGTTCAGAAGGAGCAAGGCCATCCAGTCTTTTTCAGAAAGCGAATTCATAAGAGACCAAGCTTCGAAGGACGTGCGTTGAGAGTGTATGTGTCGCAATTTTTCATGAGGAGAGAATATGATAAAATTGCTTATAAATCAATATATATTTCGCTTTACGTCAACATCGCGGCACATAAACTCTCTTGGGAGGAAGTGGATTTATTTTGCGCCAAAGAGGCGAAGAATATTGCGGATTTCGCCGGCAGAAATTCCCGCACGGATCACAACTTCACCGATTCGAACGGGAAGAACGAAGCGGAGCTGGCCATGAGCTTTTTTCTTATCTCTCATCATGGCCTGAAAACTGGTGGTAGCATTGATCTTCAACGCATCGACTGAAACCGGCAAACCAAAGGTCTTGAGCAAATCCATTTGCCGTTTCACAAGGCCCGGGGAACAAATACCAAGCTCAGCCGCAAGATGGGCCGCCATCGCCATTCCGATCGCGACAGCTTCCCCATGGACAATTTTTTTATACCTCGCGGCATTTTCAATTCCGTGACCAAAAGTATGCCCGTAGTTAAGAATGATCCGTTCCCCACGGGTTTCAAACTCATCGCGGCTGACAACTTCCGCCTTGATCCGCGCCGAATCGGTCACGATCCTTTCCAGAGCGGCCGGATTTTTATTAAGAATTTTGGAGGTATTCGATTCAAGAAAACTGAAAAGGCCTGGATCGCGGATCACTCCATACTTCACAACTTCCGCAAGCGATGCTCTGAGTTCGCGTTCAGGGAGCGACTTCAGTACGTCCATGTCTGAAATCACGAGGGCGGGAGGATAAAATGAACCCATCATGTTTTTCCCCTCGGGCAAGTTAATCCCCGTCTTCCCGCCAATCGAGCTGTCGACCTGCGCCAGAAGCGTCGTCGCGACATTAACATAAGGGATCCCGCGCAAATACACGGAGGCGGCAAACCCTGAAAGATCACTTACAACTCCCCCTCCTATCGCCAAAATCCCGTCCGTTCGTTCAAAACCCTTGGCAAGAAGATCGCGAAGCAACCGGAAAAGATTCGCCTGCGACTTGGCTTTCTCTCCATCCAAAACCTTGTGAAAATAAACAGTATATCCGTTTCTTTTTAAAGAGCTCGCGGCGGAACGCGCGTAGACCGAAACTCCGGTTTGAAAAACAATCATCACTCGAGCCCTGGGATGAAAAATCCCCTTAACAAACTGGCCAAGCTTCCCCAGGAGCCCCTTGCCGATTACGACCTTGTACTTTCTCTTTTGACTATCAACGGAAATGATTTTCATTCTGCCTTCTTACTGTTTTAAATGCCCCATGATCTGCCGGGCCACCGATTCAGGAGACAAACCATCCGTCATCACGGAAAAATCACACGTGGCCTTATACCTCTTCTCCCGTCCTTTCAGAATTCTTTCGAGCGATCCCTTCGGGTCCGGAGTATTAAGAAGCGGCCGGTTTTTATTCTGGCAAACCCTCTCCCACAAAACCGGAAGGGACGCCTCCAGAAAAATCACCTTCCCTGTCCTTCGCATCTGTTCAACATTTTCGTCCCGAAGAACAATTCCGCCGCCCGTTGAAACAACCTGTCTCTCTTTCAGAGAGAATTCCCTAAGCACGCGGGTTTCCACATCGCGGAAATACGGTTCTCCTTCGGAAGAAAAAATCGCGGTGATTGGACGACCTTCTTTTTTTTCAATTTCCGAATCAAGATCTACAAAACCATAGCTCATCAGAGCGGCCAACGCCCTTCCGGTAACGCTTTTCCCGGCGCCCATCATGCCGGCAAGGTACAGATTAGGCACGAACTTGCCTCAAATAACCGTCGTAATTACGCCGGATTTCTCTCATCGAGTCTCCGCCAAATTTCTCAAGAAACGAGCGAGCGAGCACATAAGCCACAAGGGACTCCCCGATAACACTTCCCGCTGGGACCGCGCAAAAATCACTCCTCTCAAAGTCAGCTTTCTCAGCTTTCCGGGTTTTCATGTTCACGGAGCTTAAGGGTCTTGCGAGAGTCGCGATGGGCTTCATAGTAACTTTCACGACCACAGCTTCTCCGTTGGTCATACCACCTTCGATCCCGCCCGCGCGATTGGTCTTGTGATAATAACCTCGGGTCTTGGAATAAAAAACCTCATCATGAGCTTCAGAACCCCAGAGAGACGCCAGTTGATCACCGGCGCCGATCTCAACCGCTTTGGCGGACTGCTGGCTCATCAGGATTTGCGCAAGTTGGGCGTCAATTTTTCGCTCGTAGTGCACATAAGAACCCAACCCGATCGGCAGGCCTTCCGCTCGTATTTCATATTTGCCGCCAAGGGTATCTTTCTGTTTCTGGGCTTTTTCAATCAGCCGGATCATCGCTTGTTCTGTTTTTCTGCAGACACAGTTCACCAGAGAGCCTTTGGTGAGTCTGCGAATTTCGTTCACAGAGAGCGCTTCCTTGGGGATCGCCACCGGCCCGATCCGGGTCACATGTCCCGCGATGTCGATTCCAAATTCCTTCAGAAAAAGTTTACAGACCGCTCCCACGGCAACCCGCATCGCGGTTTCCCGCGCGCTTGAACGTTCCAGAACCGCGCGAATGTCCTGATGGTATTTGAGGGATCCCGCAAGATCCGCGTGACCCGGCCGCGGCCGCTCAATGGAAGGGAGAACGTCTACCGTATGGTCTTTATTTTTCAGGAGTAGTCCTATCGGGGCTCCGGTTGTTTTTTTCCGGATGACTCCCCCCATAATTTCGACATAGTCCGCCTCGATTTTTTGTCTTCCGCCACGCCCAAACCCTCCCTGGCGACGGCGCAATTCGCCGTTAATATAATCCATATCAACCCCAAGTCCGCTTGGCATACCTTCCAGAATTACAGCCATATACCTTCCGTGAGATTCACCGGTCGTGATATAGTTCAGCATAAATCAGACTCCGTATAGTGTTGACAAAAAATTCAGGATTTCCGTACCTTTAAAAAAGAAGACGACCGACATAAGAGCCAAAAAAGGGCCGTACGGTATGGTCTCCTGTCTTTTCACAAAACGATAAAAAATCGCGAAAGGAAGCGCAATAAACGGGGAAAACATGAAAACCAGCAACGTCTTCTCAATCCCGATAAACGCCCCGGTCATCGCGAGGAGCTTGATGTCTCCGCCTCCCATACTTTCCTTGCGAAACACAAGATTTCCAAACCAGCCCGTAAGCATCAGAACAGCGCCCCCTCCGGCCAAACCAATCGCGCTCGCGAACAGTTTATGATACCACAAGCCCTCCGGAAAGGCGTCCGCGTTCACGACACTCACCACGAGACCAAAAAGCATGCCGGGGATTGTAATTAAATCGGGAATGAGGCCCGTCTCCAAATCAGTCAGCGTCACCACAATCATCGCTGAAACAAAAACAACGGCGATG
>DCTJ01000008.1:788-1705 GCA_002329545.1 Candidatus Omnitrophica bacterium UBA1443 | reverse complement strand
CATTCGCCAAATCAGAAGCCAGCTGACGGCCGTCAAAATCTCCACGAAAAAATAGCGAAACGATATCGGTCGTTTACAGCGGAAACATTTACCTCCAAGAATTAGGTAGCTGAGGATCGGAATGTTTTCATACCAGGGAATTGGGATTTTGCATTTGGGGCAATACGAGCCCGGCCATACGATCGAGAGTTCCCGGGGCATCCGGTGGATACAGACATTCAAAAAACTTCCGACAATCGCCCCGAACATGAAAACAAACGCCGCGTGCATTTGTTCCATCATGTTCCACCTTTCAGTCGAATCTTCTTCATCAATGCCCCGCGCATGACCGAGACCGGGGCCTTACGCCGGGTCCAGCATTCAAAGGCGCGTACCCCCTGATAAAGCAACATACCGCTGCCATTCAAAGTCCAGTGCCCCCGTTTTTTTGCGGCCGCGAGAAACGCGGTCTCCACCGGATTATAAACCAGATCCATAAAAAGCTTGGGAGCGCCGTCTTTTCGCGACACTGGCCGCCCTCGCGAAACCTTTCCTCTTTTTCTTGCCGTCGGAATCCACTCCGCCGGAACGGGCAAGGGATCCCCTTTTTTGAGACCCAGCGGCGTTGCGTTAACAACCAGATCCGCTTGCGAAATCAGAGAAGCGATCTCAGGATTTCCCGCCTGAAGCGGTACACATTCTGTTCCTTTAAAGGTTTTTTGAAAATCCCGGACGATTTTTCCGGCTTTGCCTGGGACCGCATCCACAACCGACAATTTTTTTATGCCTCGGGAACATAGTCCATAGGTGACTGCCCGCGACGCCCCTCCCGCGCCAAGAACCACTGCTTTTTTGTTGCGGGGACAAAAACGTCCTTCACGAGATAACGAAATCAAAAATCCTTCCATGTCAGTGTTCGTGCCAACCCAGCGATTTCC
>DCTJ01000008.1:0-767 GCA_002329545.1 Candidatus Omnitrophica bacterium UBA1443 | reverse complement strand
ACTTCCTTGTAGGGCACCGTCACGTTAAACCCGGACAGTTGAGACTTTTTGATGCGCCTCATGGCGTTGCGGAAACCCGCGGGGTCCAGCTCAAGGACAATGTAGTTGGCATCTATCCCAAGCGCGCGAAATCCGGCCTCGTGCATGCCGGGAGATAATGTGTGAGTGAGAGGATAACCAAAAATTCCGAATAGTTGGAATGAGACTGGCGTCTTCACACGGGTGACGGTGTTTGAACCAGCTTGGGTTCCTGAGACAACTTGTTTAACGCAAAAAGATACGCGTGCACGCTGGCTTCGATGATATCAGTGCTCGTCCCACGCCCCGTAACTTCTTTAGAGCCCACCACAAGTTTCACGATCACCTCACCCAAAGCGTCTTTACCACCGGTGACGGACTGCAAGCCATAGTGCGCGACCTGGGCCTTCGACTGAACGACCTGCTCAATCGCCCTGTAGCACGCATCAACGGGGCCGTCGCCGGTCGAGCTGGATTCACTGACCTGTCCATGATGAGAAAGGCGGACGGTGGCAGAGGATTTTTGTCCCGTTTCTAGAACCACCTTCATCGAAACAAGCTTCCATACCTCCGGAATTTGAAGCATCTGGTTTTTTAAAATCGCTTCGAGATCTTCGTCGAAAATGTATTTTTTCTTATCCGCCAGCGTTTTAAACTTGGCAAAGGCATCATCCATTTCTTTCGGGGACAGATGAAATCCGAGTTTTTTTATACGCACCGCGAACGCGTGCTTGCCGGAAAGCTTGCCC
>DCTJ01000003.1 GCA_002329545.1 Candidatus Omnitrophica bacterium UBA1443 | reverse complement strand
TTCGCAATCCTTGCTTCATCCGAATCGTTTCCAAACTTCTTTTGCGCCACATCACGTTCTGACTGAGCCGCGTCGAGAGCTTTTCCGATTTCCGCAAGACGTTTCTCTTTCTCGGTCGTTACTGTTCCATTCACAATTAAAGTTCCGGCCGCGAGCGAGTCCTCAGCCCCGGCAATGTTGCAGTGACCGACCAGGATAACCCCACGATCCGTTAACTTGACCGGTAGCGTGATCCCTTGCGAATCGACCACGGCATCCCGTTCAAGCCGCAAGAGAACCTGCCGCCATTCTTCCGGAGGCAGGGAAATGCTCATGTACTTATAATTTCCATTTCCGTCCCCATTAATTCCATACCACTGGCCTCTGGCATCACGCGCAAACCCTGATCTGCGGCCCGAGGCCTCCATGGCACGAATCTGCGCCTTCACTTCTTCAGAAGCTGAACTTTTATCCATCGATACGGAATTTCCTGCTACTCCATCCTTGAATTCCCGCACGAACACAGGACGCGTTGAGCTTGCGTCACGCTGGACACTTACGCCCGGAGCCGGACTGTAGGAAGACGCACGTTTCTTTCTCTGAACCGCGAGGTCAGTCATCCGGAATGTTTGTTCCCCGGGCACCGTGGAAACAGCTATCCGAGTTTCATTTGAAGGAGTCGTAGATGCTGTTGTCGTCGCGAAAAGGTTTAGGGCGTGTTTCGATGCTTCGCGCTCCATTCTTTCTTCGTAAGCTTCCTTTTCTCGCTCCTCCTCAGCCTGTTTCGCGCGCAGGATCAGGTACTTATTGAGGGATTCTTCGGTGATCCATTCCGAACTCTCCTTGATGCGAGAGGCGTGAACATTCGCGTGATACCAAGCCGCGAGAACTGACCCACGCAACACCCGTTGACACCACGCCACGATCCTTACCTGGGAAAGCGCGTCCGTCTCTCCACGCGCGTCACGCCACGCCTTTTCAAGATTTTTGATATATTTTTTGAATTCAGCCCGGAATCCGCGGTGAAACCGGAACGTGTGCCATGCGTTCGCAAGTCTCCCCTGCCGAAACCCGTGCTCGCGCTCGATTTTCTGGATGCCCCTGAAAAACTCGCTCGTGACCTTCCCAATCATACTCTCGCTCATCGCTGTCAACCCTTCCCCGGTCAGCTCTGCCGCTATGTTCGCGGTCAACGCTTCCAGATTCAAAGCGGGGTTGTTGGTACAAGCGTCGCGAATCGCGTCCGAAAAACGAATGCGCAGACCTTTTCTTTCGAGCATTTTGATCAGTCCCTGCCTGCCCGAAGTTCCGTCAAAATCAATCGACGCGCCATCCCAGGACGCCGCGACCGCTTCCTGAACCGTATCGCGAATAAAAGAAGGCGTCGTGCCCCGGTAATGAATTCTTGCGGCTTCGCTCACTTCTTTCTTGGCCGTGTCCAGAAGCGACTTGGTCTCCATCTGCGCGGCAAACATGTAGTCACCCCGCTTGGAGCGCTGTCGTAGCTGTTTGGATTCTGTGCGTTCCACGTTCGCCTGGGCGATCCGGTGCACGGCTTCAGTCATGGTTCTATATTTTCCGCTCGCGAGTTCGCGGTAGTTCGCAAGACCAATCCCGCCCATCCATTGACTCTTGATTACTTTGAGACGATTCACGATCTGTTCAGCAGTAAGGCTTTGCGCTTCTTCAAAGCTTTCCACTTTCATCGCTTTTCTCAATTCGTAACTCAATTCTGAATCGCCCAAAACCAAGCTACGGATATCATTGGCCAAAGTGGTGCGTTGCAAGCCGAGATTGTCATACAAGCTCAATCTTCNNCCCAAATTAATTTAAAACGTCCCATAAAACCGAGGCTGGCGAGCCAACGGGAAACTGAACCTTCCTTAGAAACTCCCGAAAAACCCTGTTTGCGGAGCATATTGTCATAGCGTATCGCCAAATTTCTTGCTCCGCGATCTGTAAAGAAACCGTGTCCCCCGCGCAAAAGCCCTTGGACGTAGATGTGTTCTTTGTTCTGTTCTCCCACACCGGAAACCACCAAGGTATAGGATTCACCCATCGCGCCCTGCCGTCCCGCGCGTCCCGCGGCCTGCATGTCCGTGCTGATTCTCTTGTTCATGCCCCAGTTGATCTGCACAAGTCCGCCCGCCTCCTTCATCCTGCGTCCAGGCGAAAAATCAGTCCCGCGACCCGCGATATTAGTCGCCACAAGAATCATAACCTTATCTTTTTTGATCGCATCCACAAATTCGCGCTCGCTACGCTCGCCGTCCACACCAAACCGGGCTATTTGATGGTTCTCAATTCCCGCCTCGTTCTTGAGATATTCAAAAATTTCGTTACGTTCACGATCCGTGTGAGCGTTGATCAAAACAGACTGCCCGTTCTGGAGCGCCGCCTTGACGATACTGGCGGCCCTAAGTTTCCGGTCTTTTTCCGTCGCAACCGACACCACTTCATTGATCCTGCGGTTCAACGAATGGCTCGGGATCGTATAGCAGGTCATGCCGTAAAGTTCGGCAAGATCGGAAGCAATCTGCCCCATATTGAGCGTCCCGGACATCCCTGACACCTTGCCGAACGAAAGCACCACGTCGCGCGCGGTTACGCTCGATTCCGTTCGGCTTTCAGCGCGTATTTCCATTTTCCTTCCGCCGCTACGCTTAAATTCATGATTCGTGAATTCAGGAGCATCGCTGTCCTGGATCATCCGAATACGCGCCTCAATCGCCTGGTGAAGTTCATTCAAGCGTTGCCCCGTCTGCGTGATTCCGAGTTCTTTAGAAATAAGCTTCACTTCCCCGTTATCAATCCAGTAATTAACACCTTCCTGATAAACAAATTTCGCCTGTACCGCGTTATTGACGTACTGTTCGCCGAGATCCGAAAGCTTCAGATCTTCGACTCCCAGTGTGGTCACATCCCGGACTCCCCCGCGGAAAAGCGGGTTTTGGGCCTGCACAAGCAGTTTAAAAGTATCCGACGAAATTTCTTTCCGATCTCGCAATTCCATCAGTCGTTTAATCGCTTTTCGCTCTCCCGTGCCTGTAACACCCGCCCACGAACCGTCCTCATTCACAAAAATATCCGCCTCGGAACGGCTTGCCTGCTGGCCGCGTTTTCCGCCGGGGAGCACAGAACGGAAATCAACATCATATCCCTCCACTTCCTCCGCAAAACTCTCGACAAGGCTCGCGAAAACGAGTCGGAGAGTTCGGATTTCCCCGGTCAGAACCTCACCGGCCCCCTGCGAAAGGATAAAGGAGGTCATGGCCTGGTCGATTAGCACGCTGTCCATCTCGTCGATCGTGACTCCAAACTCGGACAATCGACGGTTTTTCGCTCCGCCTTCGATATATTGACCCTCCCCGTCCTTCACCTGGAGCTTGTCATGGGAGAAATCAAACGCCCAGTTCTGAACATTGACATAAGTGATGTCCGCGTCATAAGCGTCGCGAATCTCGGAAGCGAGCATCCGCCTGCCGGTTGTTTTTTTGGAAGCGAGCATTTCGGCCTCATCATAAGAATTCGTCAGCCTCATCTTTGCGGTAAATCCCGAAAGGTCAAAAAGGGATTTCCACTCCTGGTACGCATCCTTCGCCGAGGCATCCTTGGTGACGACCGCGATAGAACCCTTGCCCGTGAGAGCGTTGACCATGGCCACAGCGGCGGTCACAAGCGTTTTCCCTTCACCCGTCGCAAGCTCCACGCCGTTCCAGCCGCGCGCCGCCAGAAGCGCGGCCATAAACTGCTCTTCAAAGACACCTGACTGTTTTTCATACCATCCGCGAACCATCGTTCCTATCATCAGATTAGCGGCCGCGGCATCCACGATCACATCATCCGTCAACACGTCGCCACGGGCTTTGACCCGCTCTTTAAATCCTGTCTGAACATTTTTCGCGGCGCCTGATTGATCAAGAATTTTGGCAAAGACAAGAGCTCGTGCATTCCGGCGTTTTCCATCAGTCTTCTTGCTGATCGCATCCACATACTTTTCATAAAAACTGCCGATCGTATTGTTTTGAGTGAGCAGGTTGTGAACACCCTCAACATTTTCATCATTAAGCAGGCGAATCAATTCCTTAATTTCCTCAAGCCGCTCCGTCTCCGCGCTACTCAAACCCATAACATTCTCTTTTCCCTGAAGTCCGCTTTGTTCATCTTCAAGACTTTTTTTGGCTGATTCAATGGCGGCACTCTCGCTAACCTTCGAAACATCAATCACGGAACTCGCGGCGCGAACCTCCGCTTCGAGCGCGGATTTGATCTCGGTCCCGAATCGGCCGAGCCCTTCCGCTTTCTCGAGGAACTGCTGGAGAATACGAATTTTACGGGCGTATTCCATGTTTTGGGGTTTCATCCAAAGCTCTACAATCTCCGATTGCTTCTCTTCAAAATTTTTTGCTTCAAAGTCATTTTTGGCCTGCGTGATTCTTTGTGCTTTCGCAGCCGGCTCTAAACGCCCCCAGTCATCCGCGCTGATACCCAGTGTTTCGCGCGTGTTTTTCTCAATAAAAGCGTTGTATGTTTCGGTAAGCATCCGATCCCTGAGAGCGGTTTTGCCTTCTCGCGTCTCGATTGTCCCTGCCCTTTCGAGAATGTAGTCCAGATGAATCCTGAGCGTCTCCTGGTGTTCTCTTCCTTTCGCGGTCAATACTCCATTTTCGCCAATCAGATCACGCGAGACATCATCATCGATTTCCGCGTCGTGAAATTTTTCCAGAACCAGCCGTATTTCCGCAAGATTCATGCCTTTGGTGACACGTGACGGAATCTTGGCAAACAAAGTCCACGGTTTATACCACACCTTGAACCGCGGTTTTCCTTTTATGAAACGATCCATCTCCGTACTTTGGGAAGGCGCCAAATAGGCGTTCACATAAGCGACCGTTCCCGCCACGAACGCACGGAAACTCAGCCATGCCTTGACCAACGGATTCATCTGTTCCCGGACGGCATTGATCACTTCCGAATCCAGGAACAACTTATCCACTTGCATATCTGAGGCCGTCAAATGCGCAATTAGCGCTCTCCGGCGCGCTACTTCATGTGCCGTTTCTGGAGCGTCCCGCCAAGAAGCAGACGTTGATTCATCATCAAACTTCTTTTGCTCACCCTTTTGGCGCTCGATGGATTTTTTGAGAGATTCTTTTGCCGCATCTACTTCCGCTTGAGCAGTTGCGGTTAGCGCGCCGAATTTAGTAACCATCGCTCGCTCACCCGCTGTGGCAATTTGCTGGGCTTGAAGTGCTTTCAGGCGGGCCTGGGCCTTGTCATACGCCAACTGATTCTTGCGAACCTCGGCACTGCCAATCGCTGAGCGGAGATTACGGAACGCTTCATCTTTCTTACGCCCCTCTTTGCGTTTCGTTTCCTCAAGCGATCGACGCGCGTTGCTCATCGTTTCAGACTCGTTAGTAACCGCATCCGCAAGTTTTGCTTCAAGCAGGCGGAGCTGATACGACTTTTCCTCAAATGCCGTCGCAAGGTCCTCAAATCCGTTTCGCCGTAACATCGGTATCATTCGAGGTGACATCATCAGGCTCGTAAGTGTTTTGAGGACTATGCCAGAAGCCGCGTAAATTCGTCCCCTTGCCTCGAGGCGACGAGCGGCGGCAATTTCGGAACGTGTTCGACTCTTGTCTCCTTTGGCCTGGCGAGCCAACTCAACGCTTTTCTTGATCGCGGACTTGCCGTTTGATTGCGCGTCTCGGACGCGCGCAAGGAAGGACGATGTTTCCGAAATCATTTTCTGTCTCTGGAGTTCGGCGCCACCTTCTGCGAGCTCATCCTGTTTTTCCTTCGATTGCCGCGCAAGCCATGTCTGCGCCGATTTTGATGACTGAATCAACTGATCACCAAAGAGAAGCGACAACGCGTCTCGTTTCGCCTGAGCATACTTGTCTTTTGTGGTAGCGTCGTTCAGGATCTTCTCAAGCCGCACTCCCAACTCTTCACGCCCTGAACCGCTCGTCTTGAGCTTCTCGGCCAGCGCCTTCAGATTCTCAAGACTTCCCGTGTCCGCAAAACCGAAGAGGCGGTTCAAGGCGCTAATCAATGTGCGTTCGTCGATCATAGTAAAATCCAAACTCCCGAGCCCCAAGTCTGCGCGCATCAGTTCGAGCAATTCGATCAACAGATCCGTCTTCGCGACCATTTGATCATCCTGAGACATTAAGGTAACTGAGGCCAATGCCTCGGAAACCGCGGGCGCACGATCCGCCGGCGTCTGGGTTTCTTGAGCACCCGGCAAAACACTCTCCCGGCGAGAAGACTGTTCGGCGCTAGGTTGCGATCTATTTAATGCACTCAAGGCGTTGGCGATTCCCCCATGCCTGACGGCTTCAAGAAGACCGGCAATCTGGGGAATATCGTTCCTGCCAATCTTGCGGCCGCGAAGGGCGAAAAACGAAGGTTTATCACCAAGCACGATCTGGGAAAGTTTGTGGACCTTTCCCTCTTCGGTTCCGCGCGAGGAACGATCCGCCATTTTTTGGAGCGCATTTTGGGCGGTATTTGCCTCCTCGCCGCGCCGGATGAGGGCCTGCCGCGTATTTGGATCAAGATTTTTAAGGCGTGCCGACAAATTTTCGTCAACTTCAGTATTTTTAGGATCCATCACACTTCGCAAATCTTTGAGAGTTAATGCCAGTTGAGACGTATCGCTTGGCAAAACACCTTCATATCGGATCCCATCAACCATCATTTGGTATTCGTTGATTTCCCTCTGCGTTGATCTCTCGTTCACGGGAAGGCCGCTCATGTTGCTGTAAACGCGGCTGAGCGACTCGCAGAGAAGCTGTTGCCGGTGAAGGGCGCGCCCTATCATCGCTATCTTTTTCTGGAGCGCCTTGAGAGAACCCTGACTGAGAGTTTCGGATTGGGCTTTTTTCTGCAGTTCAGAAAGATTGGCCAATAACTGATTACGATCCTCGCGAGCCGTGTTGAGGATGTCCAGTACGGTCGCCGGCGCGCTCGAAAGCAGGACGGTTTCATTTCCAATTCTCACGGTCATCGCATCCGCAATCAGTGTCTGAATCGCCGCTTCCGCTTCCGCGAGGATCACCCCGGGAGTGCCAAATTGTCCGGTGATGCGAGATATTTCATCGGCCTTCTCCAAGTTATTCAGGCTATCGTCATCACTAATCCTGTCGATCTCCTCCTGGACCAGGCGGGCGCGTCCGGCGGACGATACAAATGTCCGCATCACTGATGTCTCGAGTGTCTGCATTCGGAGCTCCTCGCCGAATGTCATAAACCGCCGGGCGAGAAGATTCTCTGCTTTCGATTTAGCCGCAATCTTGGCATTCGCCAGCGCTTCTTCGGCCTTGCGCATTTCCGTCTCAGCCGCCTCCAGTTCTGATTCAAGATACAGATCAAGAGAACGCGCCGTTTCCCACCCTGAAGAGACGACTGATTCGGCGCTCATTCGGGCTTGGAGAATATTAATTTTTGCCAGAAGATCGTTACAGGTCTTTTGGGCAGTAACCAGTGATTGATCTTTCGATATCGCTTCCTGTAGCTGTAGCTGGTAGCCTTCTCCGAGAAGTTTCGCTCTGATTCCCGGGTGCGTTTTCCGAAATGCCGCGATTGTTTCTTCAGCCTGGCGAATTTTGTCAGGAAGTTCTTTCTTCAACTCCTCAAGCTCACTACGAAACTCGGGCGTGAAAGCTCCCTCATAAGCCGGATCCCCATGCGTATCCCATCCAGGCGATTCCAGTAATGCTGTTATCAGCGCCAACCGCGCGTCAGCAGTTGCCAATACCTTCCGTGCGGCCACGTAATCCTTATAAACCGAAGGCACAGATTCCCCTTTAGCCTCAAGCGCGGCCGCGGCAAGAGCCATCGCTTCGTCCTCACTCGCCTCATGGGCTTTCCGTCTCTCCTCCAATTTTTCGGAAAAAACTTGTTTGAACCTATTTTCCCGAATTTCGGGCGTCTTATTTTCTAAACCATCGAGTTCTTTCCATTCCAAAAATTTCAGATTGTTTCCAGCGCCGAAAATCCGCGCGAGCGTGTCCCCCATCGAGGCTTCATCGAACAATTCAATTACCGTGTTAATAAGGGCGTCAACATGCAATCTCAAGAAGTTAGAACCCTCATGAAATCCGCCGGAATCGGACAGTTTCGAAAAAACCCGTGCCCTGAACGACTGATACTGCTCCGCGTTCATCTTGCCCACCTCATTCAGGAGTAACTCCCATTGCGTCTTTTCGGATCGATCCCTCAGGCGGGCGGGACAACCTAGCGCTCGACCCAGCCGGGCGAACTGTTCAGGCGTCGCGCTCACCGATCCAACGGCGGCCATTTTCATGCGACTTTGAAAATCAGAGATTGAGTCAATGTAACCCTCCTCTCCGATTCCGATAGATCCCATGATCGCCGACGCCATCAAGGAACCATCGAAGGTAAGTCCGGAAAACACCGTGACGTCCACACCCGTCCCGAAAAGCATGGTCTTGCCCATATTCCCGAGGTCCCGCGCCCCACGATAAAAATCGAAAGCCGCGTCAAACATTCGTCCTTCAAACGTCTGAAAGAAAAATGCGTGTCCCGCCAACGTGTTCAGATCCTGCGCGCCCGCAAACTCCGCCATAAACTTCTTGAAACTTCCGGGGTCTTTTGCCGCCATGCGTTCAAGAAAGTTGACCGCTTGGTGTTCCAGACCCAGCGACTGCGCGACCGCCCGACGATTCGTCGCATCCGCGGCAGAAATCATAAGCGACTGCCGGGCAAAACCCGTGGTCGTGGCCGCGCGCTCACGCAAGAGGCCAACAAACTCGATCCTCCCTTGATCACTCAGAGCGTTAAAGGCCGCAATCTCGCCCGTCTCATGATTTTTTGATCCTGAAAAGCCCATCGCCTTAAGATCCACAGCCTGCCTCAGAGTAATCGATTCCCCCTTGGCCAAAACGACGGAGGCGTAAGCGTTTGCCAACAAGTGCTCATTAATCAGTCCTTGCTCTCCGGACGCGGGCACCAGTTCATCCGCGGAAAATGCCAGCGCCGAGGCAAACTCTTTGAGCCGGCTTGATTCCATTTTGGAAATCACAGCGGCCTGATGAGTCGAAACACCGAAATGGCGGAGGAAGGCGCTAAAATTGGCGGTTTTGACGCCTACCGCTTTATAAAAACCAGAAAGAATATCTTTATCTCGCTGTGTTTGAGGTGTATTCCGAGTTTCTCCGTGTTCCGCATAGAGACGAATACCGGTGATGATCGCCAGGGACCTCAGGCTGGCGGCAGCACCAAATAGTGACGACACTTCACCGAGGTTCATGAATGGGTACGCCTTCAGGGTATTGATCATTTGGCTGAGCCCATCGGCTCCGTAGCGTTTATAAAGGGGACTCGCCTCGTCCTTTAACGCCTGCGTTAAAACCCCTTTTGTCGTTTCAACTCTTTGTGTTATCTGCTGAAACGCACGGATTTCCTGGCCGAGAGCGCTATGTTCTGACGCGACAGTTGCCGGCACCGTTTGGTCATTATAAAGGTTTGACGCCCGTATCATTAATTGCTGAGCATGGCCATAATTCCCGCTCTTGACCGCGGTCAGCGCTTGTTCATAAAAACCCGCTATTTGTGTGTAGATACCGGCGAAGATGGTGTCGCCTTTTTGCCGTGCAACATCCGCCGCTTTCGTGGCCGCTGTGTGGCATTGGATTATGTGTCGGGTACCAGTGGTGAGTTTCGCGATGCTATAGCGGTTTGGGTGACCATCCAGCCCATCGAGAAGTTCCACGGCAAACTCCTGGCTGTCCTCACTCATCCATCCGAGAAAGAGTCGGCCGAGGATCGGTTCTTTGACCGCCTCTTCGAAAAGAGCCCTGAAGAAATTATCCCAGATCATTTTTACCTGACCATAACCCGCGAAGATCCCAAGCGAGAACCAGGCGCCGGGCGAAGCGATGCGGAAAAAACTCAGTATTCCCCCCGCGCCCATACTGCTCAATACATGCGATGGGAACGAGCCCAGTTTTGAAAGACCCGCCTGGAACCCCTGCACCAGCGCCGGTAAACCCGCGAAAGCAAACACAAAAAGCCAGTGCTGAGGCGAAACGATATTTTGCGCCATCGCCACAAGTCCATGCTGGGACTGAATGCTCGCGTACATCAACACGATATCCTTCATGATCCCGTCCGCCATGTTCCGGTTGACTTCTTCAATATCCAGCTTGCCAGTGAAAATAGTGACTACGTCAGCTGATATCTTGATGCTGAAGGCCATACCCAAGCCCATGTGAATGACCGTGCCCGCAAACCGGGAAAGATTAAAATTGTTAATCGCAAGCCGACCGATCGCGCCGCCAAGACGCGTCCAAAATCCCGCGTTCGCGTACGCCGCAACTTGCCCTTTAAAAATTGCTTTTACTCCATAGGTCATTCCCTGTCTCGCTACCTTCTCACTAAAAAGTGATGTGACCCACTTTGGCGTGAAACCTGGAAGGACATTACCGATCGACGGGATAAGAACATTTGATACAAGTGCCGCTCCCAAAGAAACGGCGTTCAACATTGCCAGGTTCAAAGCCATCTCCTGCCCGAACGCAAGCACTTTGGAGACCATATCCGT
>DCTJ01000061.1:2176-7760 GCA_002329545.1 Candidatus Omnitrophica bacterium UBA1443 | reverse complement strand
ATCCCCGCGATCGTGACAATATCACCCGCTTCGGCCAAGTCCACCTCAACACGCTTCATCCCTTTATATTTCAAAATTTTCGTCACCCGTCCGTGAAGAACGTCAGGAGAGTCCCGCTTCACGAGCGCGAGCTGTTCCCCCACCTTGACCGAGCCATGAGAAACTCTCCCGATCGCCATCCTTCCCACATAATTATCATAGTCCAGCATGGTCACGAGCATCTGGAAAGGTTGCTCAATATCGGCGATCGGCGGAGGCACCCTGCGGAGAATTGTATCAAGAAGGGGCCTCATGTCCCGAGACTCGTCNNTCAAGATTCAGCTTCGCCCATCCGTCTTTCCCCGAAGCGAACACGATCGGGAAATCAAGCTGTTCCTCCGTCGCGTTCAATTCGCAAAAAAGATCAAACGTCATGTCCACCACTTCGTGGGGACGGCAATTGGGACGGTCGACCTTATTGACGACAAGGATGGGCTTTAAATGGAGCTCCAGGGATTTTCGAAGCACAAATTTTGTCTGGGGCATGGGNNGAAATCCGCGTGGCCGGGCGTGTCAACGATGTTAAAGATCGTGTCTTTGTAAGCGAACGAGGCGTTTTTCGAGAAAATCGTGATCCCCCGTTCTTTTTCAATCGGGTTAGAATCCATCACCGCGATTTCGCCGTCCTTGAAATCATAGGCCCCCGACTGTCTGAGGAGCGCGTCGACCAGCGTTGTTTTCCCGTGGTCAACATGCGCCACGATGGCAATATTTCGTACGTTTTTTCTTCGCTTTTGAATTGGCATAAGGCGTGGATTGTAACAGAAAAACACAAGATCAAAAGGGAAATACTGTCTCCCGGGATACCGATTCGCCGGGGCCCGCGGCAGAGAAAAAACGTTCGGTGATCGCCTATTTAACCCGAAGAACCATCAGAGTCATGTCGTCAAACGGAAGGGCCTTGCCGATAAAATCCCGGATCTCAGCCTGAATTTTCTCAAAAATTTCATGGGCCCCAAGCGAACTATTCTGTTCAATGATCCGGGTCAATCTTTCCAGGCCAAACATTTGCCCGTCCTCGGCCTTGGCCTCAATCACTCCATCGGTATACATCACGAGAATGTCCCCTGAATCCAGCTGAAGAGTTTCTTCCGGGAATTTTTGACCGGGCAAAATCCCGACGGGAATGCCTCCTGATTTGAGAGGGATAAATTTTTTCTCGCCTGATTTAAACCAAAGCGGGTTGTAATGCCCCGCGTTGGAATAAATCATTTGTTTTTCTTGTGAGTCATAAATCATGTAAAGAACCGTGATAAACATTCCCTGTTTCGACGAAGAATCCGAAGCGATATAGGAATTGGACCGACTAAGCGTCTCGCCGGGCGCGTTCCCCTGGGATGACACCACCCTAAAAACACTCCGGGACCGGGTCATGTAAAGAGTTCCCGGAATTCCCTTCCCCGCGGCGTCGGCGATCACGAACCCGGTCCGGGTGGCCGCGTCTGTCCCAACCGGGAAAAAATCGAAGTAATCTCCTCCCACCGCCTTCGCGGGAGCACTGCTGGCGGCAATTTCCAGACCTTCAATCTCCGGCGGATTTTCCGGGAAAATCGATTGCTGGATTTCAGTCGCGACCTCAATCTCATGGCGAACCCTTTCGTTTTCCCGCGTGCTGATTTCCAACTCTCGGATCATGTGCCGGAGCGAACCGGTCATCTGATTGAAAATGTTCGCGATCTTTTCAAACTCGATTTGAGAAAAATGCCCAAGCGAGTGATTCAAATCCCCGCTTCGCACCCGCTCCATCCCTTGTATCACCTGCCGCATCGGACGAGTCAGCCAGAAAGAACTTAGCAAGCCAATCGCCAGGGAAAAAAACAGACAAGCCCCTATTGACAGCAAAAACAGATTAAAAAATTCGGCCCGAATTTCCATAATTCTTTGCTGCGCGATATCCACCCCGATCATCGCGACCGTCTCTCCCGTCCTTTTCCTGATCGGAGCGTACGCCGAGACCCAGGTCCCCCATTTATCGGTGCTGGGGATCATGTTGGCCACGGTATCCAAAAAACCATCCCTCATGCGCGGTTCATCCCGGACGTCATAAGGTTCACCACACGCCACGGGCGTCCGCTCCCGGTCCGCGTTGGTGACAAATCGTAACGTGGACCGGTCCGGCCCGCGGACCATGACGTAGACGTCAAAAATGTCCGGATCAACGGCCCGAATACTCTGGAGCTTCCTGATGAGATTCCCGCCTTGCGGAAGTTTGTCGCAACCTTCTTCCAAAGGAATCTCCAAAACCTCTTCCCCGGAAATAAAATTGGCGCTGACCTCGATAAAATTTTCGAAGTGTTTCTGGAAGGCGTCATCGCGAAGCTTGGCCGCCCGAAAATAAAAAAAGAAAAAGACGGCGCCAAGAACAAGGGCGCTTGTCAGAAAAAAAATGATGGAAATCCGGGCCGAAAAACTTTTAAACATCATCCTCCTCGAAACTTCTTAACTTCTCTGAAAAATCTCCCATACGCTATCATGCCCGATCAAACCCTGGCCAGAGATTTTTCTCCGGGAATAATTCGGTCATTCTCTCTTCCCTGAAACACGCGCCGGTCCCGGCTCGCAAAACACACGGTATCACGGCTTTATCCGGACGGAAACGCCAAGTATAATAGCGCTTGGTAAAAATCTCAAAGAGGATCCCTGATGAAAAATTTTGGGAGGTGGATATTGAGTGCCTGGATCGCGAATATGATCTTTTTTCCGCGTGGAACCTACGATCTAATACCTGAAGATCTCGGCCTTTCTTATGAGGCTGTGGCTCTTCCGATTTCTCACGCGACCACCTTGCAAAACTGGTTTCTCCCAGCCCCGGAAGACAAAGGGACATTATTGTTTCTTCACGGAAACGCGGGGAATATTTCCGACCGGCTTTTCAAGGCGAAAGGCTGGGTCGAACGAGGCTATTCGGTTTTCCTCCTCGATTATCGCGGCTACGGGAAAAGCACAGGAAAACTCCATTCCGAAAACGACATCCTCCAGGACGCCCGCGAAGGCTGGAATTGGCTCACTCGGGAGAAAAAAATCTCTNNGATAAAATCATCCTTTACGGAGAATCGATCGGGAGTTTTCCGGCGATGGCCCTGGCTTCGGAACATCAGGCGCGAGCCATCATCCTCGAAGCCCCTTTTACTTCTTTCAAAGACCTCGCCCCCCGTCATTACCCCTGGATACCCGGATTGATACTGGACATTATCCTTCGGGATTTTGAGTTCTCCAATATCAGCCGGGTCCAGACACTCCAAACGCCACTTTTCATCGTGCATGGCACCGCCGACGAGATTTGCGGTTATGAAATGGGGCTGAAGCTCTATGAGAAGGCCCTCGTTACCAAAGAGTTTTTTTCCGTAAAAGACGGCGGCCATAATGACCTGCCGTTCAGGGCGGGACAGGATTTCTGGTCTGAACCACAAAAATTTATTGAAGCCCAAACCAGATAAACCTCGCCCAGGGACCCGCCCGGNNAAACCGCGGTTTTTTCCTTCTCTTGATCACAATTCCTTGCCAGCGCCGCCCGTGGAGGGCGCGAGCGTTTGAACTATTCAGGAAAACCCTTGAGGTAAGCCTGAATTTTATCGCGGATGAGGGTAAACTTTCGGGACTGGATCCAATCTCTTCGAAAAATACCGGACCCGACGGCCACGGCCGAGGCGCCACTTCTAAAATATTCCCCGACATTCTCAGGAGTCACACCGGAGCAGGCCAAAAGTTCAACGTCTCGGAAGGGTCCTTTCAGTTCTCTAAAATAGCCCGGCCCAAGACAGCCGGAAGGAAAAATTTTGACCATGCTCGCGCCGGCGGTCCACGCGTCATAAACCTCCCGCGGCGTGAAGGCTCCCGGGAAAACGGGAATTTTCCTTTTCACGCATTCCCGCGCGACCGGCCTTACCAGCACGGGACTTACGATAAAGGTCGCTCCGGCATCCAGGGCTTTCCTGAGATCCGTAACCGTCAACACCGTCCCGGCCCCGATCATAAGTTTTTTCCCGTAAAGCCGGGAAGCCCTTCGGATCAATTTAAAAGCGCCGGGAGTATTCAGGGTAATTTCGACGGTTTCAAGTCCGCTCAGGAGGATCGTATCAAAAAGGGGTTCCAGCTCTTCCGGTAAAAGCCCCCTCAAAATTCCCATCAGAGGCTTCATCCGAAATCTTTCAAGATCCATACGAAACATTTTGGCCCGATTGAGTTTGTGAACGCTTTCGTTGTGTGGAAATGTCTCAAAATCCAATCAACCTCGATCTCCGGCGTTTCGGTCTACGCTGAAGAAAAACAGAGATCCCCGTTTAATTTAATCGAGGTTGGAAGTGCCGCCAAGGCTATCGTAAAACTCGCGGTAATGGTCCTTTTTGTCGGTCTTCCGGATGTCCAGCGCCGCCTTGGGATGCTCATCCAAAATTCCCGTGATCGCGTAAGGGATCACATAGCCCCACTCCACCTCTTTGGAGAGCGGGACCATTTTCTTCGCGATCACATCCAGGACGGGGCGAATGTTAAATTTTGGATTTTTAAGAAATCCGAGCAAAAGTTCCGTGGGGCAGTTGCCAGCGGCGCGCCCCATGCCGTAAAGGGTGCTGTCCAGATAATTGGCCCCGTGGATGATGGCCTCAATGGTATTGCCAAAGGCCAACTGCTGATTGTTATGCGCGTGAATGCCAATCTCCTTGGACCGGATGATGCTCTGGGCTTTTTTGACCAAGTACTCGATCGTCTCCTGGTACAACGCGCCGTTACTGTCCACCAGGTAAATCACCTGCGCCCGGCACTCTTTTTCAAGCTGTTCGAAACATTCCATGAGCTCCACTTCCAGAACTTTGGAAACCGCCATCAAGTTGACAGTGGCCTCATAGCCCTTATCCACGAAACAGTTGGCCATATGAATGGCCTTGTCCACGTCCTTGGCGTAACAGGCCGTTCGTATCATCGAAACAGGGCTATCCTTTTTCGGTTTGATGTCGTCCATGTCCACGCGATCGACATCTACCATCACCGATATTTTGGTCCTGGATTCAATCCCTTCGGTAACGCGGCGAATGGTCTCATCATCGCAAAATTTCCAGGGNNCCATATTTTTTGTCGTCAAAAAGTCTCCGCGAATTCTTGTATCCGATTTCCATGTAATCGATGCCGGCCTGCGAAATAGCCTTGAACACCTCCCGCACAAAACTTTCATCAAACGCGTGATTGTTCATTAAGCCCCCGTCGCGGATCGTGCAGTCCAAAACCTTGATTTGCTCCCGGTACATGTGAAGTCTCCCTTTCTCAAACCTTGCGGTGTGTATTTCTGGAATGAAAATGACTGAAGAAGGTAGCATTATACTCCTCCATCCTCTCTCTCGTCTACCCGCTTGAAAATCGCCAGAAATNNCCCCAACTTCTGGTTAGTCTGGGGAATTTCTGAAAAACACGCATTCGCCATTGCTTTCTCTCAAAAACCTGCTATAATTGCAGTACTTTCCTGGAAGTTCGGTTTAACTCCTTCGCAAGACATCAGGTTCTGGAGTATTTTTTCCTTGGGATCAAAGTCTTGGAAGCGGGAAAAAGCATTTAT
>DCTJ01000061.1:0-2121 GCA_002329545.1 Candidatus Omnitrophica bacterium UBA1443 | reverse complement strand
GTTCAAATCCTGCCCCCGCTACCATTCGTAACACAAAAGGCCATCGAGGGATAACCTCGGTGGCCTTCGTGTTTTCAGACACCTCGAAATAGGGGGTGTTAACACTTTTGTTAATAGTTTTATCTCTGCAGTTGTGTGCGGTGGGAAAATTGGCGTTGTTACCATGAGGTGTTGGTGAAAGCGTTAGTTATCTTTCAAAAGAAATCATTCAAGCCTCTTTGGTAAATTCGATATAATGCCCCTATGAACTTAGTACTCAATTACTCTGAAGGGACCGAACACCTTGCTTTGTTGAAGCGTGTGGATTTTCGAGATCTATCAGGCCCTTTGAATGCAGACTTAGAGAGAGTGCCTTTTTTTGGCCCGCCGACCTTAGCGTTATTGTATGGAGTTTTTAAACTCCATCATCAAATGCATCCTGATGAAAAAAGGAGCTGTCTAACCTCCCTTGTCAAAACAGAAGAAACGGATGTAAATCGTTATCTTCAAAGGATTAATTTTTTTCAGTGCTGTCCGGAATTTTCGCAACAGCGAGAAGAAACCTTCCAAAGGCATAATGCGGGCGGGCGCTTTGTTCCGATCACTGAAATTTATAATATGGATAATACGGACAGCNNATAAATGTCATTTTTTCACAAACGGTTGCGCTAGGAGAATCTGAGGTAAAAACGGCTTTATCGGAATTGATGGATAATGCACTTCAGCATTCGCGTTCTCCGATAGGCTGTATTGTGCAAACTCAATCATATCGGAATAACTTTGTAGATGGGGTTATCCTTGATTGCGGCATTGGAATAAGGCAGCATTTACGTGGAAATACCAAAATTTCGGCAGACGTGACATCGGATGAAAGTGCTTTGTTGAAGGCGATTGAACCGCATATATCAGGAACGCACAATCGGAAAAAGGATCCTGAGCGCAGAGAAGATGGTTATTCTAACGCGGGCCTTGGACTTTCCATCTGCTGTGAGATTATGAAGAGAACGGGCGGTTTTCTACAGTTGATATCGGGTCAGTCTTGCATTATTGTCGATCAAAAGGTTATCCAGCCTATACCGATAGCGGGTTGGCCAGGTACAGTGGTTGTATTTAGAATGAACTATCAGAAACTAGCATGTATAGCCGATATTATCGTGGAATTTGACATTCAAAAGGCAAAAGGCCATAATTCAAGCGAGAAGAGCAATCCAAGCTTTATCTAGGAGCGCGGCATGCAAATTATAAAAGTAAATGAGGTTTTCAAGGGTGAAAAATGCATTAGTGGAAAAGCAACGGGTAGCTTTTTCCGTAATGAGGTGGAGATCGCTCTGGCCAAAAACTCTGTCATCATTGATTTTGAAGGAATCGAGGTTATTACCCAATCATTTTCTGATGAATTCTTGGGGCCTATTTTTTCTCATGAAGGACAGGATGTTTTAAGAGCTTTAAAGTTTAAAGACTGTTCTGAGGAAGTGCAGGCGGTTATTTTGTCTACAGCTCATCGGTTTCTTTCTGACAGAAAAGCCGTTTCGTAACGTATCAAGATCCAAGACGTTGAAAAGAGCCATCGGGAGTTAATCTCGATGGCCTTCGTGTTTTTAGACCCCTCCAAAACAGGGGTGACAATACTTTTGACTTTCCCGCTTGAGGTGGTAAGCCTATACTGGCACGCATTATGATCTCAAAATGGGGAGCAGGATATAAGTATTCAGAAATTTATTCATTCAATGAGAGAAAAAATTAATAGCACAAACGCTTTAGTGGCGTATTTGGACATTTTAGGATATTCACAGCTCATAAAAAGCGGTGAGTATGCCAACATTGCTTATGGGGCAATCAACTCTTCAATTTTTAGATGGATTGCTTATGCAGAGAGAAAAATCAAAATGACCCTAAGATTCTCAGAAAATATCGATGGTTCGCAAATTTCCACAACAAAATTGTGAATGAGATTATTGCAGCGCATAAAAACAACCCAGCGTTTAAAATCCAAACGGAAGAACTTGAAGCTGTAATTATTGATATCCCAACTGTGTATCAAATTGGGCTTCCAGAATGGGCAATTCCAAATCAAAAAAGGATGCCAGGGAAAGGTGTTGATTCTAATTGAACCCGGTAACACTGTCAAATAAATTGCTGACT
>DCTJ01000079.1 GCA_002329545.1 Candidatus Omnitrophica bacterium UBA1443 | reverse complement strand
TCCCGTTCCGGGCGGGCCGTAGAGAATCAGCGAAGTCAAGCGATCCGATTCGAGTGTCCTGCGAAGCAACTTTCCGGGACCCAGCAAATGCCCTTGCCCGAGAATTTCATCAAGCGTGGTGGGCCGCATCCGCGCGGCGAGCGGCGCCGACGAAGGAAAGGCCTCATTTGATCCGGCCTCAGATTCATTACTTATCGGAGATGCGGAAATCGGCTCATGAAACAGATCGCCCGAATCCCCCGCAGACTTTGGAGACATAGGACTTCTCCGCCCTACTGGTTGGAAGAATTATTTTTGAAAAGTCGCTTCGTATTTTTTGACCAGGATTTCAGCGATCCGGTCATGAAGTTTCTGAACTTGATCGGAGATCAACGTCCGTTCAGGAGACTGGTAAACGATACGAAACGCCAAATTTTTATAGCCTTCCGGGATCCGCTTCCCCCGAAAGAGATCAAAAAGTTTAACGTCACGGATCAGCCCCTCGCCCAGCCCCCGGATTTCCTGCATCAATGATCCACAGAGCACATCATCTTTCACGATCAAAGACAAGTCCCTTTCAATCGCGGGATAGCGCGGCCAATCGATAAAAGGCCGATTGGGTTGAGCATGTTTCACGAGGTTTTCGAGGGAGATTTCGGCGTAAAAAACCGGAGCCTTCAGGTCCCACTCACGGAGTAATGAGCTCGAGATTTCGCCAAGAAAAGCGATCGGGGTTTGCCACGCGCGAATCTCCTGGGCCCGTCCCGGCGAAAAATAACTTTTTTCTATTTTGGCGACGCAAAGCTCCTGGCAACCGGCCGCCGCGATCAGGGCCTCGACATAACCTTTGAGATCATAAAAATTAAGCGATCGGGCGGCATCACACCACGTCTGCGCCGCTTTTTTCCCGTAAAGCGCTATCGCGCAAGTCCGGTCTTCGGCNNTCAGGCATGTGATAAAGATTCGCGATCTCGAAAATGGCGACCGAATCCGCGCCGGCATTCACGTTCTTGCGGATGACATTCAACAGGCTGGTGATCATCGTTGGACGCATCCAGTGCAACCCATGCTGTAATGGATTTATAATCTTCACCCCCGTCCCAAGGTCCTTCACCGGATCAAGCCCCTGCTCCGCCACGAGGCTAAACGTCACCGTCTCGTGAAGTCCCGCGCCGGAAAGGTATTGGCGAATTTTCTTCTCCAGTTTCAACCGTGGATTCTCCGTGACGGCGATCGGAGGCCTCGCGGGAAGCGTTTCCGGAATGGAGTTATACCCAAAAATCCGCGCCACTTCCTCCACAAGGTCGATCGACCGTTGCAGATCCGCGCGAAACGAAGGGACGCTGACTTTCCAACTTCCGGGAGCGTGTTGTTTGACATCACAGCCAAGCCGGGTCAGGATCGACGCGATTTGCGCCGGCTTGACCTCGCAACCAAGCGTGTCTCTCACCTCGTCATCCCGGAGGTGAAGGGTCGGCACCTCCAACCGGGGTTTTTCACCGGCCTTGATACACGCGCTGATGTGGCGAGGTTTGGCATATTGTTTAATCAAGGCCAGCGCGCGCTGACGCCCCGCGTCAACGGCTTCAGGATCCACCCGGCGCTCGAAGCGATACGAAGAATCAGAAGAAATCTGATGCCGGCGGGAAGTCCGGCGAACTCTGCCGGGATCAAAGAACGCCGATTCCAAAAAAACATTCCGGCTCCGCTCACTGATCTCGGTTTCTTGCCCTCCCATCACTCCGGCGAGCGCGACCGCCCGTTCACTGTCCGCGATCACAAGATCTTCGGAATGAAGTTGAAGCGTCGCGCCGTTAATCGCGATCAACTTTTCGCCGGCTCTCGCCTTCCGGATCAAAATTTCTTTTCCCCGGATCAAATCCGCGTCAAACGCGTGCAGGGGCTGGCCGTATTCCAGGAGAACATAATTCGTAATATCGACAATCAGGTTAATACTCCGGATTCCGCAGGCCAAAAGCCTTCGGGCCATAAAGTCCGGCGTTTTAAATTCTGAAATCCCTTCGATCAAAACACCGGTGTAGTAAGGACAACCTTTCGAATCTTTGATGTCCAGATTCCAGCCGGAAGGCGGCGTCCGTCCGGTCTCCGGATCCAACGAGGGGCTCTTGAGAGAAAGACTTTCTATCGCGGCTATTTCACGAGCGACCCCGAGATGAGACAGCCAATCCGGGCGATTGGATGTAATCTCGATTTCAAAGGTCGTGTCCCGCGCGGCCCCGTCGGACTCGACTTTTTTAACCTCAAGTCCAGCCAAGGTCAACCGATCGGCAATCCGGAGGACGGGCGGCGCCATGTCGACAAAATCTTTTAACCATTGGACTGATATTTTCATCTCACAGACTCATTTATTTTCGTTTTCTCGTGGAAAGTAATCGGAAGTCCCGCGAACAAAACGGCACCCCGCCGCCGGCAGGCGCCTTCAAATTTCATCACGCAAACTGCCGTAAAAACCTCAAATCATTCTCATAAAAGTGGCGAATGTCGGTAATACCGTGACGAATCATCGCGATACGCTCCACGCCAAGACCAAACGCGAACCCTCGCACGCGCGACTTGTCATAGCCCACCGCATCGAAAACATTAGGATCGACGCTACCAGCGCCAAGAATTTCCATCCAACCCTTCCCCCACTGGATGTCCACCTCGACGCTGGGCTCGGTAAAAGGGAAAAAATGCGGACGAAACCTGATTTTAATTTCAGAGCCGAAAAGCTCGCGCAGAAAAAGATGCAGCACGCCTTTCAGGTCACTGAAAGTCACTTTTTCATCCACCATCAATCCTTCGATCTGGTGGAACATAAACGAGTGGCTCGCGTCCACGGTGTCAGGCCGGTACACGCGACCCGGCGCAATAATTCGTAGCGGCGGCTTACGGGCCTGCATGATCCGAATTTGCACGGTCGATGTCTGGGAACGAAGCAACTGCCCCTTGTCCGTATAGAAAGTGTCAAACGAATCGCGCGAGGGATGATCCAGCGGAATATTGAGCGCCGTAAAATTATGAAACTCGGTTTCAATTTCAGGACCTTCCACCGTTTCGAAACCCATCCGGGCGTAGAGAGTAGTGATCTCTTCAATCGTCTGCTGGAGGATGTGAATGCTTCCCGAATGAGGCGGAATTCCGGGCAAGGTAGGATCAAAACTTTCCCGAACGCCGTCTGAGCTTCCCAGTTTACCGCGCATCTCCGCGACCGAGCTTTCAATCCATTCCTTGACCCGGTTCAATTCAGCGCCGACTTCTTTGCGTTGTTCCGGCGGGATACTTCCAAACTTCTTGAAGAGATCCGGCAGACGCCCCTTTTTCCCCAAATAAAGAAGCCGGAAAGCCTCCAGGGATTCAGGGGAATCAATCCCCTGCAATTCAGCTTGCGCGGACTCCCTGATTTTTCGGATCTCTTCGATCATAAAGAAAGTTTCGCCTCATGAAGTTTCCCTCGCGACTGACGAACTCAGTGGTCAGGATTTTTGAGCGGCTTTAAGAATTTCCAGAAAAGCTTTTTCATCCCGCGCGGCAATTTCGGCGAGAGATTTGCGATTGAGCGTGATATTGGCCTTCTTCAGCGCCGCGATCAGCCGGGAATAGGTCGTTCCATTGGCGCGGCACGCCGCGTTAATTCGAGCGTTCCACAATCCGCGGAACTGGCGTTTACGCTGTTTCCGGTCACGGGTCGCGAAAGCCATCGCCCGGTCGACGGTCTCTTTCGCGGTTCGAAAAAGCGAACGTCGTCCGCCGACAAAACCTTTCGCCCGTTTTAAAATTTTCTTTTTTCGTCTTCGACTTGCGACTGTATGCGTTGTTCTTGGCATGACTCAATCCTTTCTTACCGATTAAGACGGCTTTTAATGATCGTACTAAAGTCGGCTCCGAATCGCTTTGGCCAAAACCTTGGAAGCTTCAAGGGGGCGACGGAGCTGGCGTTTTTTCTTGGGACTTCGATCTNNCCGTCATCATGTGACGCCGAAGGGTTCTGCTCCCGATCACCTTTCCCTTCTTGGTAACCCGAAAGCGTTTTTTCATGGTCTTGCTGGTTTTCCTTTTTGGCATTTCTTTTATCCTCACTCTGTCTTGGTTGGTTCAGCAGTCGCCGCGGAACCCCCAGGGGTTTCCTTCTTCTTGGCCGCCGGATTAATCTTCATCAAATAAACCTGGATCGACTTTCCTTCCAGTCCGTCATTGCGCTCAACCATCGCGATATCCGAAAGATCCTGCACGAAACGCGCGATCAACTGGTTCCCTTTGTCCACATAAACAATCTCGCGGCCCCGAAAAAAAACCGTCAACTTCACCTTGTCCCCGCGTTCAATAAACCGGCGGGCATTCCTGAGTTTGGTCAAATAATCATGATCCTCGATCTTGGTGGTCATCTTGATCTCTTTGACGTCAATGACCTTTTGCTTTTTCCTTGATTCTTTCTCCTTCTTTTCGATGGAGTAAAGGTACTTTCCGAGATCCATAATCCTGCAGACGGGCGGCGTGGAAGTCGAAGCCACTTCCACAAGATCCAGGTTCGCATCCTGCGCTCGCCTGAGCCCATCCTCCACGGTTGTGATACCGATCTGTTCACCCGCGGGACCGATAAGACGAATCTGCGGCGAGCGAATCCGCTCGTTTGCGCGTACTTTTTTTTGATCGAGAGCCAAATGACCTCCTAAGGTTATGGTTAATGTTGATCGGTGATTTCTTGGCGGATCCGCGCGATCATATCCGGCAAATTTTGAGCGCCAAGATCCTGTTTGCCGCGGGTTCGCACTGAAACGCACCGATTTTCAATCTCTTTATCTCCCACGATAAAAAGATACGGGATTTTCATCAATTCGGTTTCGCGCACCTTATAGCCGATCTTCTCGGACCGGAAATCAGAATCGACACGAAAGCCTTCCTGCTTTAGCCGCGAAACAATCTGCTCCGCGTGGGCCGCGTGACGCTCGGCAATGCTCGCCACGCGAATCTGCACCGGTGAAAGCCAAACGGGAAACGCCCCGGCGTAATGTTCGATCAATATCCCGATAAAACGCTCAAGACTTCCGAAAATCGCGCGGTGAAGCATGATCACCCTGTGATCCCCACCATCTTCACCGACGTAGTTCATGTCAAAACGCTCCGGCATATTCATATCCAGCTGGATGGTGCCGCACTGCAACGTCCGGCCGATCGCGTCCTTGAGATGAAAATCAATCTTTGGCCCGTAAAAGGCCCCGTCCGCCTCATTGACTTTATAAGGCATCTTGAGTTCCTCCAGGGCGTTCCGGAGCCCATCCGTCGCGACCTGCCATTGCTCGTCGGTTCCCATGGATTTAGCCGGCCGCGTCGAAAGCTCCACATGATAATCAAAACCAAAGGTTTTGTATACCTCATCCGTAAAACGGATGGTTTCCATGACACTCGCCTTGAGTCCCTCGGGAGTCGTGAAAATATGCGCGTCATCCTGCGTGAACCCGCGAACCCGGAAAAGACCGGAGAGAACTCCCGAACGCTCATAGCGATGAACCTTCCCAAACTCCGCCACCTTGAGGGGAAGTTCCCGATAAGAATGCTTCTCCTCCTTGTACATCAAAAACCCGCCGGGACAATTCATCGGCTTGATCGCGTAAGTTTCTTCGTCCCGCTCCAGAAAAAACATGTTGTCCCGATAGTTGTCCCAGTGTCCCGATGTTCGCCATAATTTATCCCGGAGAATCGTCGGCGTCTCGATCTCGACATATTCATAGGCCGCGAGCTTTTGTCGCATAAAGGCGATCAAAAGATTTTTCAGGATCAAACCCTTGGGCTTCCAAAACGGTAGTCCGGGCCCCTCCTCATGAAAACTGAAAAGATCAAGTTGTTTGCCAACCTTGCGGTGATCCCGTTTCTGCGCTTCCTCACGTTGCTTGAGGTAGGCATCCAGATCCTTCTGGCTCGGGAACGCGGTTCCGTAAATTCGCTGAAGCATCGGATTATTCTCGTTACCGCGCCAATAAGCTCCCGCCACGGAAAGCAATTTAAAGGCTTTAATCTCATTCGTATTTTGTACGTGGCCTCCGCCGCAGAGATCGATAAAAGGACCGTTTTGAACAAAATTAACCCGGTCTCCCGGAATCCCCTCGATGATCTCGAGCTTATACGGCTCATTCCGCTCCCGGAAAAACTTTCTCGCTTCCTCTTTATCGACGGAGCGTTCCGAAAACGACTGCGCGGAATCGATAATCTCCCGCATCCTTGTTTCAATTTTCGGAAGATCCTCATCCTGAAAATTCACCGGCGAGTCAAAGTCATAGTAAAAACCTTCATCAATCACGGGACCGATCGCCAGCTTCGTTCCGGGGAAAAGATCAAGGNNAAGAATATGTGAGGCAGAATGCCGGAGCCGGTAAATCGGCTCGTACTCATTAACGTCTGACATGCTTCATTGAATCTGGAAGAATCCCCTCCTGTTAAAAATGTCGCGTATTGTACTCGCAGACGGCAAAAGCCGCAACTTTTTTCCTAACTCGTTATGTATTATCGGATTATGACAATCATCGCTTTCTGGTTATTTTTTTAGCAGTGAAATTTCCGCACACTTATGGTGTGCCAATTATTCACATTGGCACATTTTACCGCAAAAATAATTTTGTTCTATCTTATTGAATTTAAACAAGTTATGAAATTTATGAAATTGGCATGATTCCTGAATCTATGGTATCGGATTTCTTAATTTTCAACATTTAACACAAAAAAGGAGGTTCCAATCATGAATCACCTAATTCGCAAAGAAAACCAATGGATGGATCCGTTTGACATGCTGGCGGATCTTCACGGCAACATTAACCGGCTCCTTTCATCATCATTGAGACGGGGTTCGCAAGAAAATATTTCCTCATTCGCCCCCAGTCTGGATCTGAGGGAGAAGGACGATCGCTTTGTAGTCCGCGCCGACGTCCCGGGAATCGACAAAAAAGATATCGATATCTCGGTCATTGGAAATACACTCATGATCAAGGGCGAACGAAAAAGTGAAGAACGTCAAGATGAAAAGGGGTATTATTACACCGAGCGTGTCTTTGGAACGTTCCATCGCTCCGTTGAACTGCCGGTCGAGGTCGACTCTGAAAAAGTCACCGCGAGCTATAAGGACGGCGTTCTGGAAGTCACGGTACCCAAATCGGAACGAGCCAAACCGAAACAGATTAAAGTAGACATAAAGTNNTAAAGTAAATCCATTCCGCCCCCTGGATTTTGTCCTCGGGGCGGAGTCTTTTAAAACAAGAGGGAGAACTTTGTCATGAGTGAAACGCGTCCGTCAAACAACCGCTGGTTAATCATCCTTGTTGTATTTCTGGCCATTTCATCGGTCGTCCAAACAGCCCTACTGATCGGACAACACACAAAATCCAAATCGCAGGATAAGCTATCCGTAGAATCAACTTCCAGGAATATCGCTCGTCAAACAGCCACGCCCTTCAAATCTTCAGCGCGCCAAAGGGTCTTACCGTACACGTTCTCAAGCGGTTCTCAAAGCAATGACCCGTGGGAAGAATTTGATTCCATGTCCCGGCGAATCAACAGCCTGATGCGCCACGCGTTCACGTTCGGTTCCCCCCTGATTGCTGGATTTTCCCCGGACAGCAACCTCAATTTCACTCCGGCGATTGACATTGAAGAAACGGAAAACGCCTATCTCGTCAAAAGCGACCTCCCGGGCCTTGAAAAAGATAAGATCAGCATCTCGGTCGCGCGGGGCATGTTGACCATCGAAGGGATGAGAGAAACTTCCTCAGAAAAAAGAAATGACGATACGGGGTTTTACGCGCAGGAGCGAAGTTACGGGTCCTTTTACAGAAGCGTCCCCCTCCCCGGCCCCGTGGACGAAGCGAATATCAAGGCTGATTATAAAAATGGCGTCCTGGTAATCACCTTGCCCAAATCAAAAGTATCGGAGACGCCTCAGAAAGTGGTTATTGACTAAAAAACTGGTGGGCGGTAGAGGACTCGAAC
>DCTJ01000048.1 GCA_002329545.1 Candidatus Omnitrophica bacterium UBA1443 | reverse complement strand
GAAATCTATACCGAGGATTTCAAAAGGGAGGGAGTTTTCCATATCTTCGATTTGCCTGGCAATTTCCCTGAAACCTTTACCGTAGGTGGCACGTTGTTCTGTCCAGCCGGTGGCAATGTCGACGGTATTGGTGGTAAAAGCGTAGATTCCCTCGATGGAACCTCCGCAGTGAGCAACAGTGTCGGTTTCAAGGAACCCGGGTCTGAACTCATCCCACTGTCCTGTTTTAACCGGGATATGGTGTTTGAGAAGGAGACCGGGTTTGGTGGTGCACCGTCCTTTGCCACGGTGGAGGTGTTTGATGGGTTTGAGGATGCGTTCGATGGTGGGAGGCGAGATATTGAGAAGTTTTTTGACAAGGTCGAAAGGGAGGTATTCGTTCTCGACTTGATAATGTCCGATCCAATCAGGGATGGCGGCCTTAAAGCGTTTGGAACAGATAAGGTTGGTGCCAATCCAGATGGTTTTTAAAGCTTCCAGCAGTTGGGGGTGGTTATAGATGGGTTTGGGACCTGGTTTTTGTTTGGCGGGAGGTTTTCTGTGGATGGTTTTGTAGCTGTTTAGCTTGGCAATCGCATACTTGCGGTGGTAATGACAAACTTGGCAGAACTCCTCAAGGATTTTGGATTTATCTTTTTTGGAAGCTTTTTGGTAACGTTGAGCGATACTTTTGAAATATTCCAGTTTCGATTTCGGGCTCATACAACCTCCTATGGTTTGGGTAAGGTTTAATATGAGTCAACGATTCGGCCAATGATCGCTCTATGGTAAGATTTAATATGAGTCAACTTGCGGGGGATTCTGCTTATGGAAAAGACGATCTGGTTTTGGTATGATGCGTCATCTTTTGAAAAGTCTGGACGGAAGAAAGGACGGAAGGATCGGACACCTTATGGCATCTAAATTTCAGGGTTTTCCCGGCATGGATGATATCCTCCCCGGTGAGATTGAGAAGTGGCAGTGGGTCGAAGAGAAAGCCCGGATTTTTATGGAGGCCGGCGGATTTAGGGAAATCCGGACCCCGATTCTCGAACCGACGGAGCTTTTCATTCGTTCGATCGGGCAGAGCAGTGATATTGTCCACAAGGAAATGTTTTCTTTTAAGGATCGGGGCGAGCGGGACATGACCATGCGCCCCGAAATGACTGCGTCGGTCGCCCGGGCTGTTCTTGAGAAAGGGCTTCTGACCCAGGCGAAATCCCTTCGGCTTTACTACATGGGCCCCATGTTTCGCGCCGAGCGTCCCCAGGCGGGTCGAAAGCGCCAGTTCCACCAGATTGGAGCTGAAATTATCAATGAAGGTCGCGAGGCGGATTTTGAATCGATCGCGTTGCTTCACGGGTTTCTTCAATACGCGGGGCTGAAGGAGTTTGCGCTTCACGTTAACGATCTCGGGGGAGAAGAAGACCGTGACAGGGTTCGCGTGGCGCTCGTGAAATATTTTGGGCGGGAAAAAGAAAAGCTCTGCAAGGATTGCCAGTGGCGGCTTGAAAAAAACGTTCTCCGCATTTTTGATTGTAAAATCCCGTCGTGCCAGCCTGTGATCGAGAAGGCGCCATGGGAGGAGTTTGCGCCGCTGAGCGCCGGGTTTCAGGCTCTGATCCAAAAACTGGCGGAACGCGAAATCGCCTGTACCGTGAACCGGAGGCTGGTGCGCGGCCTGGATTATTATAACGGTGTTGTTTTTGAAGTCACGGCGGGTGGACTGGGCGCGCAAAACGCGGTGGCGGGCGGTGGACGGTACGATTGTCTTTATCAGGATCTTGGTGGCGCGAAGACTCCTTGCACGGGATTTAGCATCGGGGTTGAAAGGCTGATTTCCGCGGTTGAATCCCAGAACGGCCCTCATTTTGCCTCTCCTAGGGAAAAAACTGTTTATCTGGCGCCTCTGGAAGATGGCGCCGCCATCGCAAAGGTGATCAGAAATACCGCGCTGGGACTCAGGGAGCGTGGCTTCCGGATTGAGACGACGCACGGAGTATTTTCACTCAGTCAACACCTGAAGAGGGCGGACAAGGCGAAGGCGCGTTATGCGGTGATCGCGGGAACGGACGAAATGGCAAAGGGAGTCCTGATTGTGAAGGATCTTGCCAACCGAACTCAACAAGAAGTTAGAATGGATGAAATCGTGTCTTTTTTAAGCCTTTCATCCGCGGCGGGCTCCCGCTCTTGAACCGGGCCTGAAACGGCGGATTGATAAAAAGGAGAAAGAGGATTTATGCTTCGTAGTGTGACGTGCGGTGAATTAAATAAAAGTTTTGTCGGAAAAACCGAATCCCTGACCGGGTGGGTGGACACCCGCCGGGACCACGGTAACCTTATTTTTGTGGATTTGCGCGACCGCTATGGCCTGACGCAGGTGGTTTTTAATCCGCAGGTTCACGCGGCGATGCACAAGGTCGCCGAGACCCTTCGCTCGGAATATGTTATTCGTGTCAGGGGCAAAGTCGCGGAGCGGCCCGCCGGCACCGTGAATCCCAAGATTCCGACGGGTGAAATCGAGCTCCAGGCCGAAGAAGTCGAAATTCTGAATGCCAGTCAACAGCTTCCCTTTGAGCTGGGTGAAAAAAATGTCGGGGAGGAGCTGCGCCTTGCTTACCGGTTTCTGGATCTCAGGCGGCGGGACATGGTGGAAAGTCTGACGCTCAGGCACCGTGTGACGAAGCTTGTTCATGAGTATCTTGACCGGCACCAGTTTATTGAGGTGGAAACCCCATACCTGACCAAAAGTACGCCCGAAGGGGCGCGTGACTTTCTTGTTCCGTCACGGCTTAATACCGGAACTTTCTACGCGTTGCCGCAATCCCCTCAGCTTTTTAAACAGCTTTTGATGGTGTCAGGCTATGACCGTTATTATCAGTTCGCCCGTTGCTTTCGCGATGAGGACCTTCGCAAAGACCGTCAGCCCGAGCACACGCAGATTGATCTGGAGATGTCTTTTATCGACGAGGAGGACATCATGGGCGTTGTGGAAGGGATGGTGGCGCATGTTTTCAAACACGCGAAAGACATGGACCTTCCGTTACCGCTCCGCCGCCTGAGCTACCAGGAGGCGATGGAAAAATATGGCACGGACAAGCCGGATCTCCGTTATGGAATGGAGATGAAGGATTTGTCCGGCATTTTTGAGTCGAGCGGATTTAAAGTGTTTGATGAGGTGCTGGCGAAGAAGGGCTCGATCCGCGGTCTTGCGTTTACGCCGCCGGCGGGGGTGGAGTTTTCGCGAAAGGACTTTGATGATTTGACCCAGTGGATAAAAAATTACGGCGCGAAGGGGCTCGCGTGGCTCAGAGTCACGGGACCGGATTCGGTGGAATCGCCGATACAGAAATTTTTTGATTCGGGACGGATCGGAAAAGTAATCGAAACGACGGGCGCGCGGGCGGGGGATATTATTTTTCTTGTGGCGGACCAGTTCAAGGTGGCCTGCGTGGCGCTCGGGGCGCTTCGCTGTTTTCTCGCGGAAAAGTATGGTATGCTTCCTGAAGATAAATTTGAGTTGCTCTGGGTCGTGGATTTTCCGCTTTTTGAGTGGAATGAGGAAGAACAGCGGTGCGACGCGTGTCATCATCCGTTCACGTCACCCAAGCCGGAGGATGTGCCGTTGCTTGACACGGAGCCGCTCAAGGTACGGGCGCGGGCCTATGACATCATTTGCAACGGGACGGAGCTCGGCGGCGGGAGCATTCGTATCCACGACCGGAAAGTCCAGTCAAAAATGTTTGAGCTTTTGAAACTTTCTCCGGAGCAGGCCGAAGCCCAGTTCGGATTTTTGCTGAAGGCGCTGACTTTTGGCGCGCCGCCGCACGGGGGGCTGGCGATCGGGCTGGATCGTTTTGTGACGCTCCTGCTCGCGCGTGATTCGNNNNCCCCTTCGCCCGCGACGGAGCGACAACTTAAAGAACTTAATCTTGACGCGAAAAAGATGTGGATTGAAAAACCCAAATAATGTCCGGTGTTTGGCGGGCGGAGCCTGGAATTTCGGAAGCCGGTACCCCGTCCCCTGAACCCCAGAAAGGGCCCCTTGCAGAAAATTATCAAAATTCAATCAAATGAAGAAGCCGCCGCGGTGTACGGAAACCTTGACCGGAATCTCCGCCAGGCGGAAAAAGACTATCGCGTTCGCCTGATCGCCAAAAATGACCGGCTGAAAATTCTGGGTGACAAAAAAGACGTCGAGGACGCTTACGATCATTTTCTCCGGCTGATTCATGGCTACCGGAGCGGAGGACATGAGTCTGGTCGGACCCCGCCGGATTCCCGCGGGGTTCGGAACGAGCGGGGGGAAGCCGCGCCCAAGGGAGGAATTCATTTTTTCCACCGTGGCAAAGTAGTCCAAGCTAAAACTGAAAACCAGAAGGCCTATCTGCAGGCGATCCAGTCGAAGGACATCGTCATTTCGATTGGCCCCGCGGGGACCGGGAAAACGTATCTCGCCATGGCGGCGGCGGTGGAGGCCCTCAAGAAAAAATATGTCGGGCGAATCATCCTGACGCGGCCCGCCGTCGAGGCGGGCGAGAGCCTCGGATTTTTGCCCGGTGACCTCGCCGCGAAAGTCAATCCGTATCTGCGGCCCCTTTATGACGCCCTCTACGATATGCTTGAATATGAGGAAGTCACCCGCTACACCGAACGGAGGGCTATCGAGATCGCCCCGCTCGCCTACATGAGAGGACGCACGCTCAATGACTCTTTTGTCATTCTGGATGAAGCGCAGAACTGCACCCACAGCCAGATGAAAATGTTTCTCACGCGAATGGGGCAGACCTCGAAAGTCGTGATTACGGGTGACATTACCCAGGTCGATCTTCCGGCGGGGAAAAAGTCCGGCCTAATCGAGATCCGAAAAATCCTTGCCGACATTCCGGACATCCAGTTTATCTACCTGAACGAAACGGACGTCGTACGGCATCCCCTGGTTCAGGAGATCATCAAGGCCTATGAAAAGTACGACCGCAAAAAAGCGCAAAACGAATCCTGAAATGGTGTTGCGGAGGCGGGCGGGCGCGAAGCTTGTCCCCTTCGGGATCTTTCTTCTCGCGGGAGCCCTGATCGCCCTGATCCTTTTCTGGAATCAGCCCTGGCGGTTTGAACAGCAGGAGTTTGTGCAGGATGAGCCGGCCCCCCGATCCTTTTTTTCGCCCGTTTCATTTTCCTATGTGGATGAGGCGAAGACCGAGGTTTTGAGGCTCGAGAAACAAAAAAACAGCCCGCCCGTTTACAGGGTCGATCCCGTCCTGACGGCGAACATACGTCAGCTCGCCGAGAACTTTTTCATCGCGCTCCAGGAAATCAGGAGCGAAAAAGAGAAGACCGGGACACTCCCGCAGAAAGAACTCCCGATCCATCTTCCGTCTTTTTCTCTGGAGTCCCTGCTTTCGGCCAAAGACATCGCCCAGGTCCAGACCGTGACTTTGTCAGCCCTGAACGCCTATCTTTTGCGGGGCATGGTTCCTGAATTGGAGAAACAGGGGATCATGGATTCCGGCCGCGACACGGTTCTCCACGTCGCGGAAGACCCGCGCCAGGAAACGGTGGTATTGACGACGCAACTATNNCCGGGAATCTTTTTCCGTATTGCCCTCCGAGATTTTTAACCAGGATGCCGGTCTCAGAACGGCGGCCGCGGAGGTGCTCAGGGGGCTACTTGCCGCCAATCTGGTTTATGATGAGGAGAAAACCCGTGAGCACCGGAAGAAACTTTCGGCGGCGGTCCCTCCGGTTGAGATCCGGGTCAAGAAAAATGAGCTGATCGTCCAGCGCGGCTTGCTCGTGACCAAGGACGTTAAGGAGAAACTGGATCAGGTCCAGAAAAAAATCTCGTCACGAAAACAGAAGATTCAAATCGTCGCGGGATCCTTTATCATCCTTCTGCTTTACGGCCTCGCGTCGTTTTATTTCGCGGCCTTTGAGACAAAAATTTTTCATAACCGCTCGCAAATTCTCCTTTTTCANNAGGACTGACCACCATTTTGTCGCGGATGGTGGAGTCTTTTCCCCAGGTATCGATGTATCTGATGCCGACCGTGCTGGCCACGCTCCTCCTCACTCTCCTGATACACAGCCGGATCGGAATTCTGGGTGGAGTGATGATGACGGTCATCAGCGGATTTCTTTCAGGATTCAGCGTGGATTTGCTACTAGCGACCCTGATGGCCTCTCTGGCCACGGCTTTTCTTGCTTACCGGGTACGCAAGCGAAGCCACTTCCTCCGGATCGGGCTCGGGATCGGTTGCACCTACTTTCTGGTGATCGCCGGATTCCAGCTGACGCAAAGCACTCCGTGGCGGGACGCGCTCCAGCTCGGTTTTCTCGGATTTCTGAACGCGCTTTTAATTGCCGTGACGAGTTATCTCATGCTCCCCGTCCTGGAGCACTTTTTTGACGTCGTGACCGACGTCACCTTACTTGAACTGTCGGATCTCAATCACCCCCTGATGCGAAAAATGATGGTGGAGGCTCCGGGAACGTATCACCACAGCCTCGTCGTAAGCTCCCTCGCGGAAAACGCCTGTGAACGAATTGGCGCCAACGCCCTCCTCGCCAAGGTCGGCTGTTACTTTCACGACATCGGTAAACTTGAGAAGCCGCAATTTTTCACGGAAAACCAAGGCTATCTCTACATGAACCAGCACGATGACCTCCCGCCCCGGGTCAGTTTCGAAATCATCATTAACCACGTCAGGGACGGGGTCCGCATCGCGCGCAAGTACCGGCTTCGCCGCGCCGTCGTGGATTTCATACGCGAACACCAGGGGACGGGTGTGGTTTACTATTTTTTCAAAAAGGCGATGGATATGGCGGCTCCGTCGGACCGGGTTCGGGCGGACGACTTCCGATATCCCGGGCCCAAACCGCAAACCAGGGAAACGGCCGTGGCCCTTCTCGCGGATTCAGCCGAAGCGGCGACCCGTTCGCTTCAAGAATTGACGCCCGAAACGATCCGGCAACTGGTGAGGAAAATTATCAACGACAAATTCATTGATGGCCAGCTCGATGAATGCGAACTGACGCTCCGCGATCTTCATAAAATTCAGTCAAGCTTTGTCCGAAACATGACGGCCATGTTCCACACGCGCATGAAATATCCCACGGTGGATCGTCCGCTTTCGGCCCCCGACATTTTTGGCGCGGATCAGTTTTCGAAATTCCGGGCGGACGAATAGATCATGCCTCGCTTCCGGGATGATGAGGAAGGTCTTGAAATCCAGGTGCTGAACGAATGCCCGCACCCCGGAGTTTCCGAAAAAAAACTGAAAAAAGTTGCCACCCGGATTTTGCGGGATCTCGGATTTAAAAAAGCACTGGTCAGCATTCTTCTTGTGCCCGACGCGAAAATGCGGGCCCTCAACCGGAAGTACCTTAAACACGCCTGGTCGACCGACGTGCTCGCCTTTGGGCAAGGGAAGATCGCCGGGAAAAAGCGTGGCGCCCGGAAAGAGAACGCGGGGGATAACTCCGATTTCCTCGGGGACATCGCCCTTTGCGTTCCCACCATTGAAGCCCAGGCCGATGAATACGGCCATTCATTTGAAGAAGAGCTGGATTACTGCCTTTGTCACGGAATTCTTCATCTGCTGGGACATGAAGATAAAACCCGACGGACGAAAAACCGAATGCATCTCAAGCAAAAACAGATTTTGAAGCGGGTTTGGTCCCCATCGTCCGGGACCTGATCGTTCATGAGTATTCACAAGGTTGAAGGCGTCGTCCTTAAAAACCAGCCCTTTCGGTCCAGTTCCCTGATCGTGACTTTATTTACCCGGGAAGCCGGAAAAATCCGCGGAGTGGTCAAAGGGGTGCACCGGGAGGGGGAGATCCGGCAGGCGGGCTTTGAAATTTTTACGCGGGCGGAAATTGTTTTTTATGAAAAAAAACGCTCGGACCTGCATCTGATCACCGAATCCGCCATTCTTGAAAGCTATCATTCCATCCGCGATAATCTGGAAACCATCGCCTACGGAAGTTTCCTTTGTGAATTGGTCGACGAACTGACCGAGATCCAGGACCCGCATCCGGCCATCCTGGAACTGCTCCTTACCGCCTTTCATTACTTGTCCGTGATTCCTCCGGAAAAACTTACAACCGTTTTTACGGTGAAGTTTTTTGGCGAAATGGGATTAATTCCCTACACGGAAAGTTGTGTTTCCTGTAACGCGAAACCGATCGAACGGGGATATTTTTCAATCAAGCAGGGGGCGCTCCTTTGCGACGGATGTCGCTCCAGGGATCAGGGGGCCCCCGCCATCAGCCCCGCGGGCCTGGAACTACTCAGGACACTGAGTCGAATGGACATGACGGAAGGCCTTCGCCAGCCGCATTCGGCTCACGCCTTTACCGAGGTTCACCGGCTGATGACCCAATTCCTCAATTACAGAACCGGCAAAGTGCTCCGATCTCGCCGATTTATCGATTCCATCCGCCCGGCTCTTTCAAAATAAATAAATTTTCAGACATAAAATTCCTAACCTCTTTGTTTTAAATCACTTACAGTAAAAATCGAAATTCCCCCACATTTGACAGATTAAACTTGCCATGCTATGTTCCTTTTAGTATCCGCTAGTATTCAAAAGTATCAAAATAGATAAACATGCTATAAAGAGATAGCCATGAGAGATAAATCAATGGAACAAAAAAAACCGGGGCAAAACTTTCTTTTTTTTCAGTTAAACAGTGAAGAACGGGAATCTGCCATCTATTATTTTCTCGAAGCCATTTTAAGGGTGAGGGACAGCAGGCCGGGCCTTTCAGGAGCCGGTTTCTTTGATGAGGATGCCAATATCTATCTGGCCCATCTGCTTTTTGCCATGTCACTACCCGAATATCATGATATGGCGGATCCTTTTATTTCGAGCGATCCTGGTGAAGTGTCCGAGTGGATACGCCAGGCCGATGATCCAATGCTTCGTTATTTTATCTACAAGGTGAATGCCGACAATTTACTCGTCAAAAACACTCTGTTTGCCGAAAAGCCGGGAGAGGTCAACCGGGTGATTTGCCGGAAAACGGAAAAAGGGACTAACCGCCTGGCCGTGGCGTACTACGATCACGCGGCCCGTTGCCATAAGGGGATTTACCACAAAAAAACGGGCGTGGGACAGGTTTTGGACAAGATTTCAGGACGCTATGAGCTGTATCGGAAAATACTTTTACGAATCAGGGAGGATTATTTCCAGTTTATCCATTGTTTCAGGGAACAAGCCTTCGATCATTTTTTCGCGCAGATGAACCGTTATGAGCGGTTTATCCGGAAGGATGATTTGCTGGACCAGTTTCTCGGGGTGTATCAGTCCTGGCTTGTCAGCAAAGTCCCCGAGTCGCGCGATCAGGCGCGGGCCCTGGCGATGGAGTTAAAAAAAATCGACCCTGAATTTCGCTTTGACCTCTCCAAATTGTCCTGACCGGTCAAAGAGCCTCAAGCTCCTCTCGCGTATTTCGGGAACGTGACGAGTCCCACAAAAAGGATAAAGTCTGATATAATTTCCGCCCATAAATACCGTTCGGGAATAAGCCCTTTTAATCATCCATGAAATCGAGAGAGGAAATTTATGTTTAAAACACCGCTTGCCATTGAGCCGACAAGCCGGCTTCAGAAACTGCCCCCCTACCTCTTCGCGGAGATTGACAGAAAAAAACGCGAATTAATTGCCAAGGGGAAAGATGTCATTGATCTTGGAGTGGGAGATCCCGATATTCCAACTCCGGATTTTATTGTCCACGCCATGCAAAAGGCGGTTGAAAATCCGAGGAATCATCGCTACGCCCTGGACCTAGGAATGCCGGAATTTCGTCTGGCCATCCGTGACTGGTTTGAACGAAGATTTCACGTCAAGCTCGATCCGGACAAGGAAATTTTACCGCTGATCGGCTCCAAGGAAGGGATTGGACATCTTCCTCTCGCGGTGATCAATCCGGGACANNGTGTGCCTGATCCCGGACCCTGGCTATCCCGTGTACCGTTCGGGGACCCTTTTTGCGGAAGGAATTCCTTATACCATGCCGCTTCTTGAGAAAAATCATTTCTTGCCGGAGCTCCATCTGATACCCGAGGATGTCCTCAAGAATGCGAGGTTGATGTTCCTGAATTATCCCAACAATCCGACTTCTCAGGTCGCGGACAAGAGTTTTTTCGCGGAGGTGGTGGAGTTTGCCCATAAGCATAAAATTTTGATAGCGCACGACGCGGCCTATTCGGAAATGACCTATGACGGATACAAGGCCCCCAGCATTCTTGAGGTCCCCGGCGCGAAAGAGGTCGCGATCGAGTTCTTTTCGCTTTCCAAAACTTATAACATGACGGGCTGGCGCGTGGGATTCGCGGTCGGACATCCCCAGGCGATCGCTTTGCTCGGAAAGGTGAAATCAAATCTGGACTCCGGAATTTTTCAGGCGATCCAGCTGGCCGCGATAACGGCCCTGAAAGACGGCGACTCGGCCCTGGAAGAGAACCTCAAAATTTACCAAGGACGGCGGGACCTTTTGATCCAGGGGATGAACAACCTTGGTTTCAAGACCGCGCTTCCGCGAGCGACTTTCTACTGCTGGATTCCGGTGCCTCCCGGGTACACTTCGTCCGAACTTTCCCTGAAGTTTCTTGAAGAGATGAATATTGTGGTGACGCCCGGAAACGGATTTGGCCCGAATGGCGAGGGATATTTCAGGATTTCCCTGACGGTCGCGGAATCCCGTCTTTTGGAAGCGTTGACCCGCGTCAAAAAAAGTTATTCCCGTTCATGACTCCGCGTTCACGTCTTTCCGTGTGACGATCATGCCGCTTGTCTTTCTTGGTGTTGGGTCCAATCTGGGGGACCGCGAAGCCAGGCTGGATGAGGCGGCTGAAAGGTTGACGGCGACGCCCGGCATCGGGCATTTGCGATTCTCTCCGGTTTATGAAACCGATCCTGTGGACGCGTCCGGAGGAAAATTCCTCAATGCGGTCTGGAGTTTTGAAACACGCATGAGGCCGCGGGAAGTTCTGGCGGTTTTGCAGACGCTGGAGGTTAAGGCGGGACGGGTTCGAAAGGCCCGGAATGAGCCCCGTCCGCTGGATCTCGACCTTCTTACCTACGGAGACGCAATTATCCGGGAAGATGGCCTGATTGTTCCTCATCCGAGGATGCATGAGAGGTATTTCGTTTTAAAACCTTTTTGTGACCTCGCTCCCGAATGGATCCATCCGGAGCTGGGACAAACCGCGAGGGACTTGCTTTTGAAGGTTGAGGGAATGGACTGAAGGCCGTGCGCGGCGCCTGTTTCGCCGGGGAAGAAGAAATGCCCAAGCGCCTTCCAGATGTTTGTTTTGATTGATTCGAGGTGATACCGTGAACATGATTCGAAGTTCAAAAAAGCTTTATCGCATTCTTGAAGTTTGTCGCCAGAAGCGAAAAACCGTTGGGTTTGTGCCGACCATGGGCGCTTTGCATGAAGGACATCTTTCGCTGGTGCGCGCGTCCAGGCGGGAAAATCGCGTGACGGTGGTGAGCGTTTTTGTCAATCCCACCCAGTTTGGCCCGAAAGAAGATTTTAGCCGGTACCCGCGCGTTTTAATNNGACTATCTTTTCTATCCGTCAGTACAGGAGATGTATCCGGAAGGATTACTGAAGCCGCTCAAAATCCCCGGCGCGAAATGGCCGGTTCTTGCCAAAGGGCTTTGCGGCAAATTTCGTCCCGGACATTTCCAGGGTGTTGTCACCGTGGTGGCGAAGTTTCTTGAGATGATAAAACCCACGCGCCTTTATCTTGGGGCGAAGGATTATCAGCAGGCCAGGGTTTTAACCCGCATGGTGGAAGATTTGTC
>DCTJ01000031.1 GCA_002329545.1 Candidatus Omnitrophica bacterium UBA1443 | reverse complement strand
GACATTATCATTTTGGGATTACAGCACACTCACCCGTTCGATCCAGATCCATGGACATTATCAAACTCATCTTCAAGCCCATCTTCGCGAAGTTAGTCATTCACCATCCCGTACCATTGTCAAACCCTGTTGGAAAATCTATCGGCTTAATCTAACTTCGGTTTCTTCTTGTAGACACCGGTCTCCTGCTCAAAAGTATAGGCGGCACGGAAAAGGGTTGTTTCGTCAAAGGGACGCGCCATCAGTTGAAGACCGATCGGCAATCCACCAGCCGTAAAACCACAGGGAACTGACATTGCCGGAATTCCGGCAAGATTGGCCGGTATGGTAAAAATATCGGATAGATACATGGCAATCGGGTCTTCAGTTCTTTCTCCTATTTTAAACGCTGGCGTGGGAGACGTCGGAGAAAGGATCACGTCAACTTCCTTGAAAGCCTTTTCGAAATCCCGCCGGATCAGGGTACGGACCTTCTGCCCTTTCAGATAAAAAGCGTCGTAATAACCCGCGGAGAGAACGAACGTTCCAAGCAAAATACGTCTCTTCGCCTCCTGGCCAAAACCTTGGTTACGAGTTTCAAAATACATCTCCCGAAGATCCTTGGAAGGTATCCGGAGTCCGTATTCAACTCCGTCAAAACGCCCGAGATTGGAGCTAGCCTCCGCCACGGCCACGATGTAATAAACCGCGACGGAATATTCCGTGTGCGGGAGGGAAATGATTTTGATCTCCGCGCCAAGTCGCTTGTAAATTTCCCCCGCCTGACGCACGGCCTTTTCAACTTCGGGATCAATGCCCTCAATAAAATATTCCGTGGGTAGTCCGATCCTGAGTCCCTTGACCTGCCGTTTGAGAGATTGAGTAAAATCCGGCACATCACCAGGCGCCGATGTGGAATCTTTGGGATCATGTCCGCTAATCACGTTCATCAAGATCGCCGCGTCCTCAACTGTTTTTGTAATGGGACCGATCTGATCAAAACTTGAGCCAAAGGCGATGAGCCCATAACGTGATACGCGGCCGTAGGTCGGCTTCACGCCCACTACTCCGCACAGCGCGGCAGGCTGACGAATGGAACCTCCGCTGTCCGAACCAATCGCCGCCACAGTCATGTCAGCCGCAACGGCCGCCGCGGATCCGCCGCTTGACCCGCCGGGAACACAATTGAAATCCCATGGGTTACGGCAAGCTCCGAAGGCTGACGTCTCACACGAAGATCCAAGCGCGAACTCATCCATGTTGCACTGATGGAAAATGGTGGCTCCCGCTGATTTGAGTTTTTCAATCACCGTAGCATCATACGGCGGAACATGTTTCGCCAGAATTTTTGAGGCGCAAGTCACTTCCCGGCCCTCGATGCAAATATTGTCCTTGATAGAAATGGGAACTCCGGCCAGGAGGGCTGAAGTGCCGGGAATCGACATCTTCTCCAGGAGTGAATCGCATCGTAAAAAAGCGTTGATCCTGGAATTCAGTAATCCCGCGCGTTTCTGAAAGGCATCCAGAACCGGCTGGACACCATTCTCTTTTGAGAATTCAACTGCTTCTTTAAGGGTAAGTTTTGTTAAATCCATTTCTTCCTTCTCATCCCGGGCGTTTCCGGGAATTTCGCTGACCGCCCGATACCTGGCGAAAGTCCAACCTCAATCTCGCTGCAAAATTTTGGGAACTTTAAAAAAACGCCCCTCCGCGCATGGCGCATGCTCGATGGCCTTCTCGGCGGCATCCGAAAGCCCGGGGGTATCCTTCCGGCACACATTTTCCAGATTGAGAACGTGGCTTGTCGGCGTGATTTTTTCGGTATCAAGCCTGTCAAGTTTGCTGATATAGCCCAGAATGGCTTCGAGGTCTTTTTCAAGCCCGGGTTTTTCTTCGGGCGTAAGGTGAATCCTCGCGAGTTGCGCGATCTTATCAATATCGACGTTCATTTTGCCTCCATTCCAAATTCATGGGAAACCATTCCGGATCTTCCGCTCTTACCGATTTTTCTCGAAGCAACCCGATACAATCTTTTCGAACCACTCGACCATTTTAAGCAGCCTAGAGAAGGATACATTGCCCGACATTCTGCCCGAAGGCGCAGAGAGTGTCAAATGGCAGTCCTGTCGGTTCATTTATTAATCTTTATGGTATCGATCTTTTAGAGCTCTTCGCACCAAACCGGGATGGCCGAGCGAAGAAATCAGACCCTGCCGTTCATAATATGTTCCATCACCACATCTGCCTGTTTGGCGGCCGCGATACAAATCCGGGGGGCTAACGCGGGTGACTTTTCGACATCCGACTTCAAATCACCCACGATCACAAGATTTTCCTTGATCCGGTGAACGCGAATTTCATCATTTGCCCCCACGCCTCCAATTCCCGAAGCCGTCACGAGCAACTTCCCGAGCGGTAAAAGCTCGGAAACAAAAAGACTTTTCATCTGGGGACAGTCCAGACATTCAACCATTACGTCACAACCCGAAAAAATCTGGCTGATATTGGAAGAATCCAGTTTGACATCGAAGACGTCCATCCGCAAATTTTTCGAGATCCTGAGAAGATTGATTTTAAGCGCCTCAACTTTTTTCATTCCAACCTGATCTTCAAAATAAGCCTGCCGATCTAAGTTAGTAACATCAACTTCATCAAAATCAGCTATCACAAAATTACGGAATCCNNGCGCAATTCGAGCCCAATCCCCCGGCGCCAGCGATGCCGATCTTCGCGCAAGCAATCTTCTGAAAACGTTCCGGGCCGAGCTTGGTCAGAAGATTTTTATCAAAAATACTCTGACTCATAACTGCATCCAGTCTTTTAGAACCGGCTGATAGCCCCTGGCCACGAGCATCGCTTTGATCTCCTCGACATTTCGCTCATCCGCGATTTTAAATTGCGAAGCGTCTTCTGCATCGTGACATGCGATCGTGTGCCCGCCCACTTCTGTGGTCGACCCCGCCGACATGCGCGTCACTCCGAGCGGGACCAGATTTTCACGCAACCAGGGGGATTCGCGAGTCGAAAGAGTTATCCCAAGTCGGGGCAAAAACAGTCTCAAGGCCAGTATCATTTGAACAAGGTCACGGTCGGACACTTGCTCAAACCCGCTAAAATCACCTTCATGAGGTCGAATGCGCGGGACAGACGCGCTAATTTCCACGTTCGGGAAACGGTCCTGTAGATACCCGGCATGCATTCCAAGAAAAAAAGATTCCCGTCTCCAGTCACTTAAACCGAGCAAAGCCCCGATATTAACATTCCGGAACGCGCCGCGGGCCGCCCGCTCCGGCGCTTCAAGTCGAAATTGAAAATCTTTCTTAGGCCCCGCCTTATGCACGCGGTCGTAAACGGCTTCATGATAAGTTTCCTGATAGATCGTAAGACCGTCCACACCTTCGGCCGCGAGTTCAGCATACTCCCCCTCACTCAGAGCATAGATCTCCGCCGAAATAGAACTAAAATATTTTTTAAGAACTCTAACCGCAGACTTGATATAGGAAAGCGGCGCATGAGGACGGGAGCCTCCCGTCAAAATGAGAATATGCTTCAGCCCCGTAGACGCAATATAAGCCGCTTCACGCTCGATTTCTTCAAGGGTCAGGGTTTTTCGCGGGACACGATTTCGGGCGTTAAAACCACAATAAGAACACTGATTGTCGCAAAAATTGGACAGATAAAGAGGCGTGTAAAGCTGAATAACCCTGCCAAATTGTCGCAACGTAATTTCGTGGGCTTTGCGGGCCATCAACTCGAGATCATCTGATGCTTTGGGAGAAAGAAGGGTTAGAAGCCTTTCCGGCGAACAAGATTCCGATTCAACCGCCCGAATGACAGATCCCCTGGAAATTTCGTGAGCATCAAAATTCCGGAGACAGGCCTCGCTTTCTTGAAGAGTGTTATAAAAAGTCATAAATTTTCACAATTAAAGATGAAGACTCCTGCTTATTTTTCGTCACTCAAAAAACCGGTAAGAGGTGACGAAGCAGCTCCTGACAGTCCGCCCTTTTCCGGTATCCCAGACAAATAGGCACGACGCCCGGCCATCACGGCATCTCTAAAAGCCGAAGCCATTTGCACCGGATTTTCAGAAATGGCAACCGCAGTGTTCACTAAAACTGCCGCACATCCTATCTCCATACATTCACATGCCTGCGACGGACTGCCAATCCCCGCATCCACAATAACGGGTACTTTAATCTCACGAACCATGATCTCGACAAGCTCACGGGTTTTGATACCGCGGTTACTTCCGATCGGAGCGCCTAGCGGCATCACGGCAGCCGCGCCGGCATCTTCCATGCGCCGCGCCATGGAAAGATCCGGACTCATATAAGGGAGAACCACGAACCCTTCCTTGACAAGAACTTCAACCGCCTTCAGAGTTTCAAGATTTTCCGGCAAAAGATATTTATTATCCTGCACTACTTCAATTTTAATCCAGTTCCCCGCTCCCCCGGCCTTGGCAAGACGGGCAATTCTGATCGCCTCGTCAGCATCACGGGCTCCGGAAGTGTTGGTCATAAGAGTACATTGGGGGGGGATAAAATCCAAAATATTGTCCGCCTGAGAACCAGGATCAACGCGCCGAAGGGCCACGGTAACAATATCCGAACCCGATTCTTCGATCGCCTTTTTCATAACGGCGTAGTTTGCGAATTTTCCGGTTCCAAGCAAAAGACGACTCTGAAATTCACGTCCCCCCACTCTAAACAGATCTTCCATTTAGCCTCCTCCGACAAAACTGACAATTTCAAGTGTATCCTTCTCGGTAAGACGTACCGAACCCCAGGATGAGCGCGGCAAAATCACCCCATTATGTTCTATCACAATCCGGTCAAGTTGGAGGCCCTTCCTCAAAACAAGCTCCTTGAGACTCAGAGGTTGATCAATCTGCTCTTCCTTGCCATTAACTCTGATAAGCATGAGTGCGTTCCTTGGCGTGTCATCACGGGGAAACTTATAAACCTGAAAGACGGGTCGATTATAGCGGGAATGGCCCTGCGGCACAACCAGCTTGGAAAGTAGCCGCGGACTTATCCAGGAAACAGGTCTGAAATGACTTCCCAAAACTGCTCGGCGTGGGATTTGTGAATTTCTCCGGAAACTCTGGATCCCCTGACCTTACGTCTGATTTTCCGTCCCGGAAAGCCGTGAAAAAGAAGACAAGTTTACGAAACCGTTTCTATGTTGCTTTTTCATCTTTTTCAATACAAGTTCGGTTACGCCCTTGTGTTTTAGCTCTGTACAACGCTTCGTCAGCACGATGAACCATTAAATCGGGAACCGTTTCAGTCGGCCCCAAGGTCGCAACTCCCAGACTAAGCGTAAAAGGGATTTCCTTCCCTTCGAATACAAAGACCTCTTGCTCAACCCGCTTGCGAAGCTTCTCCCCAAAATTAAAAGCGGCATCAAGCAAGGNNCCGAGAGAATAAGGGTTCTTCTTTTTTTTGGTATCCTCCGGGAACACTTCCCTCATCAGTTGGGCAAGTCTTTTCAATACAGCGTCCCCCGCGGCGTGGCCAAAAGTATCATTAACTTTTTTGAAGAAATCAATGTCGAATAGGATCACAGACAACTCTGTCTTTTTCTTGTGGGCTTCGATGACCGCGTCATTAAGTAACATCCGGAAATGGCGAATAACATAAAGACCGGTAAGACCGTCGCGGGTCGCGAGCGTGAACAGACGCTCCCGCTCCCTATTTCCGATCGTTAATGTAAAAACAACGGAAAAAACAAATAGGGAAAAAATCAACAATAACGGGTTCAGCGCGAAAAACCAGATCCCCCGGGTTGAAAACATGACAAACGCAAAAAGAATCCAGACAAACCCCCAAGCCAGTCCCATGATCAGTGAAAGAATTTGCTTGGAAAAAATAAAAATCAGCGAAGCAAAAAAACCAACCAGCAAAAGGCAGATCAGGTTCGCCTTCCTGGAAGCTGGATAAACAAACTGGTTAGTAAGGATACTGTTAAGGATATTGGTCTGAACACCCACGGCAGGGTAAACCTCTTCGAGAGGATTCGCTTTGATATCCGTCAGTCCGACCGCGGTCAGCCCGATCACGCAAATTTTTCCCTTGATGCGGTCGGGGGTAATGAGCGGTGTCGCACCCGACTTTAAAGCGGCATAACTTTTGATGAGATCAATAAACGAGATATGGTCAAACGTATCCCTCCATTTACCGGCCCAGTTAATCATCATGTTTCCATCCGAATCCGTCGGAAAAGGCAACTTTTTCGGATGAGGCATCGGCTTCCCAAGTGCGTCATAGGCCACCCGCAAGGCAATATAGGGATGGATTTCATTATTGTATTCCAGATAAGGAACAATTCGTCGAAGCGTCNNTCGGGCAAAGAATGGATCCACTCCTTTTGGTTGTTGAAGGTTTCCAAAACGGAAGGTAAATAAACCAGGCCTGATTCCTTCAGAGATTCGGTCAGAGATTCATCATCAAAGCTGGTGCTTGGCTCACTGAATATGACGTCAAAAACAACGGCCCGGGCTCCCCACTCGTGGAGAATATGGGTCAGCGCCGCATGGTTGTGACGAGGCCACGGCCATCGCCCGATCACATGGAGACTGTCTTCAGCCATATCAATATGGGTGATCGCGGCATGCTGCGTGATCGGTGGGCGTTGCCGGTAAAACAAGTCAAGAAACACATATTCCAGCCGCTGGAGCAACCGGGAGTCCATCATCATCATGTGCCCCGCAATGATCGCGAAGCAAACCAGGAAATGAATAAAGTGAAGCCGGAAAGTGGTGCTTAGGTAATAATGTATTTGCCGCTGTTTGCGACGGAAAAAACTTTCCGGTTTCAGGACCAGCCCCGAAGGAGGATTTTTTATCATATTAACGTTCTTGATCCTTTTCTAAAATTGTCTCTCGCTTTTCCCTGCCCATAAGTTTCGGAAATCCTGGCTGAATCTTTACCCGCGGAGGCACATTGCCGAACAATCTCACAATGAGGACAATCCGGCCGGCGCGCGGGACACCGCGTCCGTCCATGACGAATGACCAGACTGGAGAAAAGTGTCCAGTCTCTCAGGGGAACAATCTTCATCAAATCGAATTCGATTTTTACCGGATCTGTGTGGCGGGTGAATCCCAGCAAACGGTTCAGCCGGATCATGTGCGTATCCACCGAAATTCCCGGGATCCCAAAAGCATTTCCGAGCACCACATTTGCCGTTTTTCTTCCCACGCCGGGAATCGTCACAAGCGATTCCATCGTCCTCGGAACCTCCCCTTTAAATTTCGCCAAAATTACCCGGGCGGCTCTTATAATATTTTTTGCCTTATTTCTATAAAATCCGGTGGAGCGGATGATGGATTCAAGTTGCTCCGTCCGTGCTCCGGCATAATCCGAAATCTTGGGATATTTTTTAAACAGAACCGGGGTAACTTTATTCACTCGCTTGTCGGTACACTGGGCCGAAAGGATGGTCGCCACCAAAAGCTCCCAGGGGTTCGAAAAGTGAAGCGCGCACCGAACGTCAGGGTACGTTTTCCTGAGCCGCCGGACAATGCTGGATGCCCGTCTTTTTTTCTTTTCTAAGGTCTCTTTCATGGGAGAAAATATTAGCAAATCCTGTGAAAGGCATGGGGCAAAAGAAGTAATCAATCAACTCAGATCGTTTCTGAATTGTCACAATCCCTGGGCCTTACAAAAACTCGCCTAACGGGAACCGCCAAATCGTTTCTTGCCCCGAAAACCACCGTCCTGTCGATGAAAAGATCTTCCCGAGTTTCCTCTCGGACGTTCGAAAGAATTTCCCCGATCATCACGGCGCCCCTGATTGAATCCCCCACCCTGATCACGCGAGCGAAAACCGCCCTCGCGCGGGCCATGATTGAAAGAACGGCGAAACGGCTTCCGGTGTTCCGAAAAACGCGGTCTTTCGGTCGAGGAGCCAGAGGACTTGGCCAGTAACGTGTCGATCTTTTTTTCCAAAAAACCCAGTTGTTGCTGGATTCTTTTCAGTAACCCTAAAACATCCGCTTCTTCCTCCAGTTCCATGTCTTCATTTTCGGTTTCGTGTTCTTTGGTCATGATAACTCCTTCAGAGTGGAAAGTTAAAAAGGCGCTCAAACAAACATTATATTTTTTGAAAATTTCATCGACCCCTGATAAGGGCCAAAATCACTAAGATCGCGAATCCCTCAAATCAAAAACCTCAAACTTTAGCGGGCAGTATATACGTATTTTGTCCAAAAATGTCTTTTTTATGTGAGTTCCTCAATGGGATTGAGTAACCCCGCGCCACGCGAACTTTCTACTTAACTTGGTCCGGGCAATTAAACTGGCATGTTTCAAATGTTAACCTACACGGATCCGAACTTCAAATACCGTCAAACATCGGTGCGTTTGCTATCGGAGAAAAAGCTAAAAAGTCTCAGGCAGAACTCTACTGGCATTTACAATTTAAAGTTCTCTCACACTCATCCTTTGTTTCGCCCGCGCCAAAAAGTTTCTTTACAAATCGCCACAAAAACCGGATCAGAATAACCGCTAAAAAAAGAATGCCGATTATGATTAGTACCGCGATAACCGGATGCTGGATAAAGAACCAGAACATGCCGATAACGATCCCTTGTTCGACCGTGCTGGCGGCAACATTCGAAAAAGGCTCCGGCGAGGCATTGATCGCGAGACGCCCTGCCGCTTTTGCCATATGCATATTCAGTGTTACTGTGCCGGCAAGCATCGCGTAAGCTGTCTGGATAACAAGCCCGTGCTCGGCCCCTGCCAGATAGCCAATCCCGAATCCTCCAAGAGGTCGTATCACGGTATGCACTGAATCCCAGATGGAATCAACCCAGGGGACTTTATCCGCGATAAATTCGATGGAAAAAACAATAAAGGCCAGACTAAAAATTATCGGATTTGAAAAAACGCCCAGTTCCCCGGGAAGTGAGATCCAGCCAAAATAACCGCACAAACCGAGAAGTCCCACCGAAAGATACAGGCTAATCCCCGCGGCCCATGCGCCAAGGATCAGAACCAGCCATTCTTTGGGAACGCTTGTCAAAAACTTCTGCAAGGTATCAATAGCGGGAGCGAAGGACGGCATCAGTAATTGAAAAGATCCCGGTGAGAAAATCTTTCTCCTTCAGGGATTGCCGCATGAAGCGCGTTCAAAATCTTGGTTTTTATGTGAGGGGTCAGACGTCTCCCCTTGCGCCCTTTTTGAACCATCTTGTGGGTGATTTGTTCTTTGGATGCCTCGACAAGATCATGATTGGAAAGATGAAGACGGATCATGATCGCATCAAGCGGTTGCATTCCAAACTCTTCTGCCATGGGGCCTCACCCGGGATCAGGCTTTCAGTTCCTTGCTGACCGCCGCAAGAAATTCTTTGTTCGTAGGAAATTTACGCAGTTGCGTGATTAAAGCCTGGATGGCTTCCACCGGCTTCAACCCCGCCAACGCGCCACGCATTCTTCGGACCGGTTCAAGTTCTTCCGGTCCCAAAAGAAGTTCCTCTTTTCGCGTCCCGCTCTTCGAAAGATCTACCGCCGGGTAAATCCTCTGGTTTGAAATCTCACGGGAAAGATAGATCTCCATATTGCCGGTACCCTTGAACTCTTCAAAAATATATTGGTCCATGCGGCTTCCGGTATCCACAAGGATCGTTGCAAGAATCGTGAGTGATCCGCCATGTTCAATTTTTCGAGCCGAACCAAAAATCTGGCGAGGGATCTCAAGCGCGCGCGAATCCACGCCACCCGAAAGAGTCCGCCCGCTTGAAAGCCGTTCCGCGTTATGCACCCGCGCCAGCCTTGTAAGGGAGTCAACGAGCACCATTACATTCGCGCCTTCCAAAACTTCGCGATAGACCTGTTTCATCAGGGTGTCTGCCGTTGAAATGTGATGATCATAGGATTCGTCAGAGGATGACCACCTCACCTCAGCCTTGACACTCCTTCTGAAATCGGTCACTTCTTCGGGGCGTTCGTCGATCAGTAAACAATAGATTTTTATTTCAGGATGACTTTGGGACACAGACTGGCAGAGATGCTTCAAAAAAGTGGTCTTTCCTGATCCGGGGGGAGCCACAATCAGCCCCCGCTGACCCATCCCGATCGGCGAAACAAGATCCATCACCCGCATAGTCATTTCCTGGGATCCATCCTCCAACCGAATCCGGGGAGAAGGATCAATCGCGACGCTCGCCCTGAATTGTCTCGCTACCTCATCCTCCCGGTTCAGAAAATTTCCCCCACGCGTTCCCGCGTCTACTCCCCCGGAACGTCCATATCGCCGGGAAAAACCAGACCTCCTTGAGCCGTAACCGGAGCCACGATCTGACCGTGAATTTTTGCGGTGATTAAAATGTCTCATAGTTTCAATTTATCCAATTTGGACTGCAGTGAATACCATTCGTCTTCAGCTTTTTCGATCCCAATCTGGGTCTCTTTGAGGCGAAGATTTCGCTCCTTTGAAAAATGAAGCGGATTATCCGCCATTTCTTTGAGCAACTTGTCACGTTCTTCGGTAAAGTGTTTCATGCGCCCTTCCGCTTTTGCCATGGCCTTCTTAAGTTTTTTGACGTCTTCGTTTGTCTTCTTTTTCGGAGGGGGGCCGGCCATCAAATCCTTTGAGAACGCGGACGGATGCTTTGAAACCGGCAAAACTTCCGCTATTTCCTCGGCGGGTTCCTCACGTTCTCCCCGCGCGACCTGTTCTCGAAAATAGACGTAATCTTCGTAACTTCCGGGATAACGCAATACCCGCCCCCGTTTTACCTCAAGAATCTTGTTCGCAACGATATTCACAAACGTGCGATCGTGGCTGATGAAGACAACCGTCCCGTTGAACTTCCTCAGGGCCTGGGCAAGCGCCTCGACCGTTTCAAAATCAAGATGGTTGGTCGGCTCATCAAGAAGAATGACGTGGCTTTTGGAAAGAAGCAATCCCGCCAGCACAAGCCTTGCCCGTTCACCCCCACTCAACACTTTTACCTTTTTCTTGACATCATCCCCTTTAAAAAGAAAACAACCCGCCATATTCAGAATGTCCTGGCTGGTCACTTCCTCGGCGCTTTCGCGCAGAAGGTGGGTATAAATATCGTCTTCCGGATCCAGGGCAGAAAAAACATGCTGCGCGTAAAACGCGATCTTAAGACCCGTTCCCCACCGAAAACTTCCGCGTTTGGGGGCAAGATCCCCTGACATGGTCCTGAGCAGAGTCGTCTTGCCTTCCCCGTTATCCCCAAGCACCGCGACACGGCACCCACGATCAATTTCAAACTCGATACCGCTCGCGACATCTTTTCCCGGATATCCGATCGTCAGGCCTTCACACGAAAAGGCAATGCCGGCCTTCGATTCAACGGGCGGGATGGGAATTTTGACATGGCTCATGGGATGCGCGATCTCAATCGTCTTAAGCTTAGACAGCTGTTTCATTTTCGACTGAGCTCGGGAAGCCGTGGAAGCTTTCGCGCGGAAGCGATCTATAAAAGCCTGGAGCTGTTCACGTTTCTNNCTCCACTCCCCTGTTGTGCGCCGCGATCTGAGCGGTCTGCACTCCCTTAAATTCAAAATATTCTTCAATGTTACCCGGATAAAGCGTAAGCTCACCACCCTCCACTTCAAGGGTGTGATCACACGTCCGCTTCAAAAATTCGCGGTCATGGGAAACCACCAGAAACCCTCCGCGAAAATCCAAAAGAAAATTCTCGAGAAGAATCAGTGTGTTCAAATCGAGATAATTGCTGGGTTCATCAAGAATCAAAAAATTAGGATCCCCGAGAAGCATGGCGGAAAGCTTCACGCGGGTCTGATAACCGCCCGGGAGACTGCGAACGGGAACTTCCAGCATCTCGTTGGTAATATTAAACCGCGCCGACACCTGAGCGCATTCCCAATGTTCACTTCCGGTGGTTCGCATGAGGAAATCAACCACCGTTTCCTCAGGACGAAAAGAATCGTGCTGTTCCAGATAACTTAGTTTCAGGACGGAATTTTTTATGATGGCACCGCTATCAGCCGTCTCATGCCCGGTGATGATTCGGCAAAGGGTCGATTTACCGGCGCCGTTTCTGCCAATCACGCCAATCTTTTGGTCATCCCCAAAGGCGGCGGAGGCATTCTCAAGAATGATCGATGCCCCGTACGCTTTACAGACCGCGTTGACCTGGAGAAGAACTGTCATGAACCGGTCATGCCCTTGAACGAAGAATTTCAGCAATGGCGACCGCGCCGATCGTACCGTGTTCGCCCAAAAACACCTTACGCTCCCTGAACCGGGCACCGATCTTCGCGGCCGCTTCTTCAGCAGAAATCTTGTAATGTCCCAATCGGGTCGGCATCTTCAGGGAGTGGAAAAATTCCTCGGTTTTCACGATGGCTTCTTCGGCAGTACGAAGCCCCCACACGCGCCCGGCGTACTGCTCCAGCTTCTTTTGTTTAGCCTTAAATTGATGCCTCCAGACCCCGGGGAGCACGATAGCCAACGTTTCCGCGTGATCCAGTCCGTAGAATGCCGTTAATTCATGCCCGATCATGTGGGCGGACCAATCCTGAGGCGCGCCACAACTAATCAGATAATTCAGGGCAAGGGTCGCCGACCACATAAAAGTAGCCCGAGCCTCATATTGAACCGGTCTTTTCATCGCCGCGGGAGCTATTTCAATCAGGGTTTGGAGTAAAGACTCCGCCAGCCTATCCTGGAGAGGCACCTTCGCAGGATAGGTCATGTACTGTTCCATCACATGAACAAAGGCATCGACAATTCCGTTCCTTACATACTTCGCCGGAAGCGAATAGGTTGTTTTGGGATCCAGAACCGAAAAAACCGGATAAACCTTCGAGGAGTAGAACGAGAGTTTCTCATGGGTCGATCCCCTTGAAATCACGGCATTACCGTTGGATTCAGATCCGGTCGCCGGAAGCGTCAATATCGTTCCTATCGGGAGCGCCATTTTCACATTCGAACCCCCCTCTTCCAGAATTACCCAGGGATCTTTCCCCTTGAACAGAACGGCCGCCGCGATAAATTTCGCGGCATCAATGACGGAGCCTCCGCCCACGGCGAGAATAAAACCGACTTTTTCCTTTCTGACAATTTCAACCGCCTTGAGACAAGTTTCGTAGGAAGGGTTGGGCTCCACACCCGAAAATTCAATAACCTTCCGTCCCTTCAAGGCATCGCGCACCTGGTCATAAACACCATTTTTTTTAATGGAGCCGCCACCATAAAGAAAGAGAACTTTCAGAGAAGCCGGAATCCGTCCTTTCAGTTCCGGAATCATGCCTTTCCCAAAAAGAATTTCCGTGGGGTTCTTGTAAGTAAAATTATCCATCCATCACTCCTTCAGCCAATATGAACGCGATTCAGCTAATGGCCGCGACGGCCATCCCAGGCGGCAGAGGTTCAACCCAGAGATCCCGTTTGGTTCTGTTCTATAATGTGGGAAATTTTACGGCTAGATTTAAACGCAGATAAAAAATGGGTTGTCCCCCTCCGGGACAACCCGTTCTCGATCAGTACTTATAGTGCTCGGGCTTGTAGGGACCTTCCAAGGGCACGCCGATATAATCAGCCTGCTTCTTGGTCAATTTTGTCAACTTCGCCCCGAGTTTGTCCAGATGAAGCCGGGCCACCTCTTCGTCCAATTTCTTTTCCAGACGATAGACACCGGGCTCACGGCGGTTACGGACAAGGTCAATCTGCGCCAAAGTCTGGTTTGTGAAGGAATTTGACATCACAAAACTGGGATGCCCCGTCGCGCACCCAAGATTCACGAGACGTCCTTGAGCCAGCAAAATGATCGAGTGGCCGTCCGGGAACACATATTTGTCGACCTGCGGCTTGATATTGACGCGGCGGATGCCGGGCCAGGCCTTGAGCCTGGCGACCTGGATCTCGTTGTCGAAGTGCCCGATGTTGNNTGTCGACCTGCGGCTTGATATTGATCTTTTTAATTCGGGGCCATTTTTCAAGCTGATGAACCTGAATTTCGTTATCAAAATGGCCAATGTTGCAAACGATCGCCTCGTCCTTCATTTTGGACATGTGCTCAGCCGTAATAACATCCACGTTACCCGTGGTGGTCACAAAAATATCCGCGAGGCCCAGAACGTCTTCAAGCCGCGCCACCTGAAAACCCGCCATCGCCGCCTGCAGGGCGCAGATTGGATCAATCTCCGTTACGATCACCCTTGCCTTTAATGCGGCCATGGACTGCGCGCTTCCTTTTCCCACATCGCCATACCCGCAGATCACGACTACTTTTCCGGCTACCATCACGTCCGTCGCGCGCTTAATTCCATCCGCCAAGGATTCGCGGCAACCGTAAAGGTTGTCAAATTTGGATTTTGTGACAGAGTCATTGACGTTAATCGCGGGAACAAGGAGCCTTTTTTCTTCGTGCATCTTGTAAAGACGGTGAACACCCGTGGTCGTCTCCTCAGAGACACCTTCCCACTCCTCCACCACCCCGTGCCATTTTTTTGGATTAACTTTAAGGTTTTGCTTCAGGATTTTATAAAGCTCCACCTCATCCTGCGTCTCGACCTTCTTGTTAAGCAATTTCGGATTTCGCTCAGCTTCATACCCCAGGTGGACCATCAAGGTCGCGTCGCCCCCATCATCCACAATCAGGTTCGGCCCTTTTCCACCCGGAAAGGTTAGCGCCTGAATCGTGCACCACCAGTATTCCGCGAGAGTTTCCCCCTTCCAGGCGAACACCGGAATTCCACGTTTTGCGATCGCGGCGGCCGCATGGTCCTGGGTAGAAAAAATATTACAGGAACACCACCGGACGTCAGCCCCGAGTTCCACGAGCGTCTCAATCAAAACGGCGGTCTGGATCGTCATATGCAGACTCCCCATAATCCGTTTTCCCTTGAGCGGTTTTTCAGGCCCGTATTTCCTACGGGTCGCCATCAAACCCGGCATTTCCTTCTCAGCCATTTCAATTTCCTTACGACCCCAATCCGCCAGAGAAATATCCGCCACCTTAAAATCTTTTATCTTCCCTGATGCTTTTTTCTTTTTCATTTTTTTACCTTTGGTCGGGTTGTGATTAATAGGACACTGTCCATTTGCAACAAGAACACCCCTCCTTAAGCTTCAAAACTTTCCGGAGGGCATCCACCTTGTCCGTTCTCTCCCAGGTAAATCCGGCCTCGGAACGTCCGAAATGTCCGTAGGCGGCCGTCTTGTGATAGATCGGGCGGAGAAGATCAAGCGTTTTGATAATGCTTCTCGGCGTAAAGTCAAAAACTTTTTGCACAGCATCCACGATCGCTTCCTCGCTGATCCGGTTGGTCCCAAAAGTGTCGACTCGAATCGAAACAGGTTTGGCGACACCGATCGCGTAGGAAACCTGTATTTCACAACTTCCGGCAAGACCTGCGGCCACAATATTCTTTGCCACATACCGCGCGAAATAAGCGGCAGAGCGGTCAACTTTGGACGGATCTTTTCCGCTAAAAGCGCCACCTCCGTGACGCCCCATACCCCCGTAGGTGTCCACGATAATCTTGCGGCCCGTAAGCCCCGTATCACCGTGCGGTCCGCCCACTTCAAAACGCCCGGTCGGATTGATGTAAATTTTGGTCTTTGAATCCAGCAATTCCGCGGGAACCACTTTCTTGATTACTTTTTCGGTCAGATCCTTCTGGATGGTAGAAAGACCCACGTCCCCGTCATGTTGGGAGGAAAGCACCACAGCCTCCACGCGGATCGGTTTTTCATTTTTGTATTCGATGGTGACCTGACTTTTTGAATCGGGCCGGAGATACTTGATCTTTCCGGATTTGCGAACCGCCGTAAGATAACGAACCAGCTTCTGCGCCATCATGATCGGAAGCGGCATCAACTCTTGTGTTTCATTCGTCGCGTAACCAAACATCATACCCTGATCGCCGGCGCCACCGGTGTCCACGCCCATCGCGATATCCGGAGATTGCGTATGAAGGGCGACATCAATTTTACAGGTTTTGTAATCAAAGCCGATCGTGGAATCCACATATCCGATTTTTTTGATGACATGGCGGGCCACTTTTTCAGCGTCAACTTTCCCCTTGCTCGTAATTTCACCGGCAATCGTCATCCGGTCCGTGGTAGCCAGACATTCGCAGGCGACACGGGAACTCGGGTCCTGCGCCAGATAGGCGTCGAGAATGGCGTCCGAAACCTGGTCGCAAACCTTAT
>DCTJ01000006.1:1189-22227 GCA_002329545.1 Candidatus Omnitrophica bacterium UBA1443 | reverse complement strand
GCATCCAGTCGAATATTCTTTTGGAAAGGATGTTGAGATTAAATGCCCCAAGCCGACCAATATTGTGGTGACGGGACTTGATAAACAGCGCGTGGGGCAGGTCGCGGCGGAGATCCGTAGTTTTTATAAGCCAGAGCCTTACAAAGGCAAGGGTATTCGATACACCGGCGAGTATGTTCGCCGAAAACAAGGTAAAGCGGTCGGCTAATCTAGGGACTTAAAAAAATGTCAAACCTTAAGGAATTGGGACGAGTAGCAAGACACAAGAGAATTCGCCGGAAAATCACGGGTACCGCGGAGCGCCCCCGGGTTGTGGTGCACCGTTCGCTCACGAGTCTTCAGGCTCAGGCCATTGACGATGTTTCTCACAAAACGGTCGCTGCCTGTTCTTCGCTTAGCAAAGAGTTTCTCAAGCAGGTTACGCAGAAAGGAAAGATCTCCGTGGCAGAGAAGCTCGGAGAATCATTCGCGGCAGACCTCAAGAAAAAGGGGATCAAGCAGATCGCGTTTGACCGTGGCGGTTATCTCTATCATGGAAGGGTAAAAGCTTTTGCGGATTCAATTCGCAAAGGCGGTATCCAGTTTTAGTTCGCTTGTTCTTTCGCGCGCAAGATATGTAAAAATGGTTTAATGGTTTGTGGCGAATTTGTATGATACGAGTAAAAGAGATTTGCTGAAATAACTCAGCGATCGTCTACATTGGTGACGGTTAATTTCAAGAAAGGAACTAATTTAAGCATGCAAAAGGAAGCAACGCCCGAAACTCACGAAAAAAAGGAAGGGGCCCCTCATCAAAAGCCCGGCAAGGCGGTCATTGCCTCCACGTCGCGGCAGGGAATGGATTCAACGACTTTTGAAAAAGTCATACAGGTTAACCGTTGCGCCAAGGTTGTTAAGGGGGGGAAACGGTTTAGTTTCAGCGCTCTTGTGATCGTGGGAAACGGAGCTGGCGAAATTGGTTTTGCCCAGGGAAAGGCTAATGAAGTAGCGGACGCGATCAAGAAGGCCCTTGTCGCCGCGCGTAAAAATAAAATTAAAATTACCCTCAAGGGAAGTACTATCCCGCATGAAGTGATCGGAAGATATGGTGCCGCCAAAGTACTTTTGAAACCGGCGGCTCCGGGGACGGGAGTGATCGCGGGGGGCTCGGTGCGTGCGGCCTGTGAGGCTTGCGGGATCAAGGATATTTTGACGAAAAGTCTTGGCAGCGATAATTCAATCAATGTATTGAAGGCTTCGGTGGATGGACTGACTTCGCTTGTGGATCGGAAAGTTCGTATGGATGAAGTTGAAGAAGAAAAGAAGGTTGAACATGCGGCATAAAACTCCTCATAAAAAAAGATCAAAGCGCCTGGGCCGTGGTATTGGTTCAGGGCATGGGAAAACGTCCACCAGGGGCCACAAGGGGCAACGGTCGCGGTCGGGCTATCGGTTTCGTCCCGGGTTTGAAGGGGGACAGAACCCCTTGTACCGGCGTCTCCCCAAGCGGGGTTTTAACAATAATGAATTTAAAACGTCCTATACGGTTGTAAATTTGAAGCAGATCGCGATGCTTGATGAGAAAGAAATTACGCCGGAAATTTTGCGCGCTCGAGGCGTGGTTAAAAAACTTCAGGATGGTCTTAAGGTTCTCGGTATGGGCGATCTGAAGTCGGCCGTAACGGTCAAGGCTCATAGTTTTAGCGCTTCCGCCAAAAGTAAAATTGAGGCCCAGGGCGGTCAAGCGGTTCTGCTTAAAAAGTAATATAAATTCCCCTCTGCAACTTCACATTGTGAAGCAAAGCTTGAGGTCATTATAAGAACGGAGTTCTGGTGCTACAAGCGTTCGGTAATATCCTTAAAGTCCCCGATCTTCGAAAGAAGATTTTTTTCACGTTCATGATCATCGCGATCTACCGGATCGGCGCCTATGTGCCGACCCCCGGTGTCGACGGTGTGGCGTTGGCAAGATTTTTCCGTCAAAACGCGGGCGGTGGCAACCTGCTCGACTTTATGGGAATGTTCACCGGCGGAGCGCTCCAAAAGGCAACCATTTTTGCGCTTGGAATTATGCCGTATATCTCGGCATCCATTATTTTACAGCTTCTGACCGTGGTAATTCCCGCGCTTGAGAAAATGGCCAAGGAGGGCGAAGAAGGTCGAAAAAAAATCATTCAGTTGACCCGCTACGGCACGATTATTCTGAGCATTTTACAAACTTTTTTTATTTCTCTTTGGCTTGAAAATCCCGCGGCATTCAATGGAACGGTGATTGTTCCGAATCCCGGCTGGGGCTTCCGTCTCATGTGTATGCTGACCATGACGACAGGGACCGCTTTTATCATGTGGCTCGGCGAGCAAATCGACGCTCACGGAATTGGCAACGGGATGTCGATTATTATCACGGCGGGTATTATTGAAGCGCTTCCCGAAGCTTTGCGTCAGACTTGGATCCTGTTGTCGCCTCTAGATCCTTCCCGGCAACAATTACCGTGGTGGAAATTTGGTATCATGTGTTTGCTCTTTGTCGGAGCGGTTCTCTTTTTGATCCTGATTATTCAGGGGCAGAGGAAGATCCCGGTTCAGTACGCGAAACAGATACGAGGCCACAGGGTATACGGGGGGCAAAGTACGTATCTACCGCTGAAGGTTAATCAGGCGGGCGTGATCCCGATCATTTTCGCACAATCGGTCATCCTTTTTCCGGCCACGCTGGCGGGGTTTTTCCCGAACGCGGGAATGTTGACTCAGGTCGCCAAGCTTTTAGCTTACGGAACGGTCACCTATTCTTTAATCTACGCTCTTGGAATCATCTTTTTTACGTTTTTTTACACGGCGATCACCTTTAATCCCGTGGATGTAAGTGACAATCTTCAAAAATATGGTGGTTTTATTCCGGGTATTCGCCCCGGGAAAAATACCGCGGAGTATCTGGACTATTTGATGACGCGCATCGCGATGGCGGGGGCTGTTATTTTGGCTCTCATTGATANNTGTGTTAAACATTCCATTTTTGGTCGCCAGTTTTTTTGGCGGTACCGGTTTGTTGATCATCGTGGGTGTTGTGTTGGATGTGATGCGCTCCATCGAATCCCAGCTCATTATGCGGCATTATGACGGCTTTATTAAAAAAGGCCGGATTAAGGGGCGGAGGTAAGCATGAACCTGATTTTTTTAGGGCCTCCCGGAGCGGGAAAAGGAACGCATGCCGAAGTCCTGAGTAAGACGAAAAATCTTTGCCATCTCGCGGCGGGAGATATCCTTCGTCGGAACATAAAAGAAGGCACGTCGCTTGGCATGGAAGCCAAGGATATTATGGCTAAGGGTGAGCTGGTTCCGGATATGCTTGTAAATAGCATGATGTTTGCGGAAATCAAGATGCTTAAAGTGAAAGGGTGTGAAGGTTTTATCCTTGACGGATATCCAAGGACAATAGGGCAGGCTGAAGAACTCGATAAGTTTCTCGCTTCGGAAAAGATGACGCTGACCGCGGCAATCAATTTTGACGCGTCGGAAGCGGTGGTAGTCGAACGTCTTTCCGGCCGCAGATTATGCGCGGTTGATGGAAAAATATATCACGTGAAAAATATGCCGCCTAAAGTCGAAGGAATTTGTGATTGTCACGGACAACCTCTTGTGACCCGAAAAGATGACCAACCGGAGACTATTCGCAAACGTCTCGCGGTTTACCATGAGTCGACGAAACCGTTAATTGAATATTACGCCCGGAAAGGGATTCTTCGTAATGTTCAGGCGGACGGAGACGCCCCATTGGTTCAAGAGAAAATAGCAAAGCTTTTTGAGAAAGTTGGCTGATGCGGCATGATTGAACTGAAATCAAGCCGCGAAATACAGATTATCAAAGAATCGGGGAAGATTTTACAGGAGGTTTTCAAAACCCTTCGCCCGATGATCCGTGAGAAAGTAACAGGGATCGAACTGGATCAAGCCGCGGAAAAAGTGATACGAGAAAGCGGTGCCCAGCCGTCTTTTAAAGGGTATCGGGGGTATCCGGCGTCGATTTGTGTCTCACTTAATGAAGAGGTGGTTCACGGGATACCGGGCACCCAGCCGCTTTTTAATGGAGACATCGTCAGTATTGATGTGGGCGTAAAATGGAACGGTTTTCACACAGACGCGGCAAGAACCTGGGCGGTTGGAGCGGTTGATGATCGACGAAAGAAACTGATTGCTACCGCTAAAGATTCCTTTGATGTCGCTTTGTCCAAGATTAAAGTGGGCTGGCGAATAGGGGATCTTTCAGAGGCGATTCAAAAGTATGTAGAGTCGCAAGGATTCCAGGTCGTCCGGGATTATGCCGGACACGGCATCGGTCGGGAGTTGCATGAAGATCCGCAGGTTCCCAATTACGGGAAGGCGGGGCGTGGCGCGAAGATCGAGCCGGGGCTTGTAATCGCGATCGAACCGATGGTCACGGAAGGCAGTTACGCGGTTGAGACTTTATCGAATGGCTGGACAGTGGTGACTAAAGACCGGAAGTGCGCGAGTCATTACGAAAACACGGTCGCGTTTACGGAAGGTGGTTTTATTAATATTACTAAAGACGAGGCAACCGAATAATGCCGAAGGAAGATGCGATTGAGGTGGAAGGGACTGTGGTTGAGCCTCTCCCCAACGCGATGTTTCGAGTTGAACTTGAAAATGGGCACAAAGTGCTGGCTCATATTTCGGGTAAAATGAGGATGCATTATATCCGTATTCTTCCGGGAGACAGGGTGAAGGTGGAGCTTTCGCCTTATGACCTGACGCGTGGCCGAATTACGTTTCGGGTTAAATGACCGTTAAGGAGAAACTATGAAAGTCAGAAGTTCAATAAAAAGAATTTGTGAAAAATGTAAGATCGTACGCCGGAAAGGCTACGTCTACGTGATATGTTCTAATCCGAAGCACAAACAGAGACAAGGCTGAGCAGACGCGCGTCTGTTTTTAAAATTCGAATCACTTGCTCAGGAAAGGAAACCAAGTTATGCCGCGTATTTTTGGTGTGGATATCCCAAGAGAAAAAAAAGTAGAAATTGCCCTGACGTACTTGTACGGAATCGGTAGGGCGCGTTCACGACAGGTGCTGGATGAGGCCCGTGTCGACTGGAACAAACGCGCCAATGATCTGACCGAGAGCGAGATTTCGGCGATTACCGGTATTATTCAGAAGACTTGCCGCGTGGAAGGTGATTTGCGCCGAGAGGTACAGATGAATATCAAGCGGTTGATGGATATTCGTTGCTATCGTGGAGTTCGGCATGTTAAAGGCCTTCCGGTGCGTGGACAAAGGACGCATACCAATTCACGTACGCGCAAGGGGAAAAGAAAAACGGTGGGGGGACTTAGTAAGAAGGCCCCGGCTCCCAAATAAAGCGCGACTGATTTTCGCTGACCGGGCGGTTTGGGATGATTTTTTGGCAGGGCGCACTTGGAGCTCCGGTTGGTGTGAATAACGAGAAAGATAAATTTTCCGATTTCGTTGCTTCTCAAAGCAATGTTACGGGTTCATTGGAAATGAGGAAACCATAATGGCAAAGAAAAAAAAGGTCAAACATCTGGCTCGCGGTGTGGTTCATATCGCGGCGAGTTTTAATAATACGATCATTACCATCTCGGATNNGGTTTCAAGGGATCCAAGAAGTCCACTCCGTTCGCGGCTCAGATCGCGTCCGAAAAAGCCGCAAAAAAGGCGATGGAGTATGGAATGAAAGAGGTTGAGGTTTATATCAAAGGGCCGGGTGCCGGTCGCGAATCCGCCATCCGAGCTCTTCAAGCCGCTGGACTTTCGGTGACGGCGATCCACGACATTACTCCGGTTCCGCACAACGGATGTCGTCCGCCGAAAAAGAGGAGGGTTTAAGTTATGGGAAGGTATCGCGGTCCAGTTATTAAACTTCATCGGCGTGAGGGAGTGAACCTTGGGCTTAAAGGCCGTCGCGCCACGGATGAAAAGCATGATAAGCGCTTGACCAATCCTCCCGGTCAACATGGCGCCCGACGTTCTAAGATCTCGGATTACGGAGTTCAGCTACGTGAGAAGCAAAAAATGAAGAGAATCTACGGGTTGGGTGAGCGCCAGTTTCGCGTCTTTTTTTATCGGGCCGCCCAAAAGAAAGGGGTTACAGGTGAGACGCTGATAGAATCTCTGGAGCGGCGTCTTGATAACGTCGTCTACCGGTCACTTTTTTGCACGTCGCGCCGTGAAGCCCGACAAATGGTGACCCATGGTCTTATCACTGTGAACGGTCAGAAAGTGGATGTCCCTTCTTATCTCGTCAAAGTAGGTGACAAGATCGCTCCCAAGGCGAAGGAATCGACTCAAAAAAGGGTGCAGGCGAGCTTGGAGAAGTGGAAAGATTTAACCACGCCCGAATGGATCGGTCTTGACAGAGAGAAAATGATCAGTGAGGTATTGAGGTTCCCGAAAAAATCGGACGCGGGATTGCCGGTCGAAGAATCGCTGATCGTGGAGTTGTATTCCAAGTAGTCTTTTTATCCGCTTCGCCGGTTTCGAACAGGCAGAATGGAGAACGGGCGAGGGGATCTTGATAAAAATTAAATGATTCGTGATCAAACGGATCAATTTTGCCCCGCAGCGCGGGAGTCATCGGAGGAAAATAAAATGGGAATACGCTGGAAAACCTTTGAAATGCCAAAGCGCCTGGAAGTGGACAAGAACACGTTGACCGCCACTTATGCGAAATTTGTTGCCGAGCCCTTTGAGCGGGGGTACGGAACGACGATCGGAAATGCCCTTCGGCGGGTTTTGATTTCGTCGATTGAGGGTGCCACTGTGACCAGCATCAAGATCGACGGGATGCTCCATGAGTTTGCGACCCTGGACGGTGTGGTCGAAGATGGCGCGCAGATCGTTTTGAATGTCAAAAAACTGGTGCTCCGCTATCACGGCAAGGGGCCTAAAAATATTTACATCAATGTAAAAAAACAGGGACCGGTCAAGGCCTCTGACATTGAGGCGGATGAGACCGTGGAAATTGTCAATCCGGATCTTGTGATTTGCACACTTTCTAAAGCGGTTCCGTTCAAGATGGAAATGGAAATTGGCAGGGGGCGTGGGTACGTGCCTGCCGAGAAGAACAAACAGGATGAGACGACCATTGGCGTGGTGAGCGTCGATTCTGTTTTTTCTCCCGTGACCAAGGTGAATTTTACCGTAGAAGATACCCGGGTCGGACAAATGACCGATTATGATCGCCTTATCCTTGAGGTCTGGACGAACGGCGCCATGGGCCCCGAGGAGGCGTTGCTCTACGCGTCCAATATTCTTCAGCGCCATTTGGATATCTTTGTTAATTATGGCGAGCTTCCCGAAGAGGAAGAGGAGGAAGAAGAAACGGATCACGGATTTATGGAAGTTATTAATAAGCCTATCAGCGAACTGGAGCTTTCCGTGCGCAGTGCTAACTGCCTCGAGGCCGCCAACATTAAGACTATTGGCGACCTTGTCCAGAAAACGGAAGCCCAGATGCTTAAATACAAGAATTTCGGGAAGAAGTCTCTCACCGAGATCACGCAGATTTTAGCCTCGATGAATCTTCATCTCGGAATGAACCTTGACGACAAGCTTGGGAGGAAAATGGCTGAAGCTGGATCGTCTCAGGCCGCGTCTTAAGCCGGAAGGAACAGGTATTTTTTATGCGTCACCGTCGTTTACGTCGAAAGTTGGGAGTCGTAAGTTCACATCGTAAGGCTTTGCTCAGGAATCTTGTTCGGGCGCTTGTGCTCAAAAAAAGAATTGAGACCACGCATGCCAAGGCAAAAGAAGCGAGCGCTTACGCGGACAAAATGGTTACGATCGCGAAAAAAAAGACGCTCCATTCTCGTCGGATGCTGATTTCAAAACTTGGGGACGCTGATGTCGCGCGTCTTTTGGAGACCGTGATCGCGCCTCAGTTTAAAGGTCGGCAAGGGGGATATACGCGCGTGCTTCGAACCGGAACCCGCGTGGGAGATGCCGCTCAAATGGCGATCCTTGAATGGACAGCCGTTTTTGAAGCCCCGGCCAAAAAGACAAAAAAGAAAAAGGACAAAAAACCGGTTGAGAAGCTCTCGGAAAAGCCAACCGCGAAAGAACTGCCCAAGACCGATGAAAAGAAAAGATCTGCCGAAAAGGCTGAGGCCAAAAAAGAGGCTGAAAAGCGCGGCGGATTTTTAGGCGGTTTGCGGAAGTGGTTTAAGAGCGACGATACAAAAAAATAACCGATCTAATATTTTGAGGCGCAACGCCAACGGTTCAAAGCTTTTCGCTTTGCGCGTTGTCCGTTGCGCCTCGTGCTATCCGGCCGGAAGTAAGTCCTCATTCACGTTTTATACAGGGGGAAGCTGATGGAACTTTCGACAAAAATCTTGGCGGTGAAGCCTTCGGTCACGCTGGCGATCGCGGCGAAAGCCAGAGAAATGAAATCTCAGGGGATTGACGTGATTTCGTTGTCGGCGGGAGAACCGGATTTTGACACGCCCGATTTTATTAAAGAGTCTGCCGTGGAGGCTCTCAGGAAAGGGCAGACCAAGTATACCCCTGTTTCTGGCACTCTCGAGCTTCGCCAAGCCATATGCCGGAAGCTGAAACGCGACCAGGGACTTGATTTTTCGCCCGATCAGATTGTGGTGGGGACGGGTGCGAAGCACGCGATTTTTAATGTCCTTTTTGCCCTTTTGAATCCGGGGGATGAAGTGTTGATCCCCTCTCCGTACTGGCTCAGTTATCCCGAGATGGTGACCGTGATCGGAGGCGTCAGTGTTTTTTTACCGACTTGCGAATCGACGGGATTTAAGATTACCCCGGCCATGCTTGAAAAGGCCATAACGCCGAAATCCAAGGTACTGATCCTTAATTCACCTTCTAATCCGACAGGAGCTGTTTACTCCAGGGAGGAGTTACTGGCGCTTATCCAGGTGATGAAAAAGTATCCACGCCTCCTGGTTTTGAGTGATGAGATTTATGAAAAACTTATTTTTGATGGGCAGAAACACTGCTCGATCGCGCAACTTGATTCTGAGATCGCGAAGCGCACGATTGTCGTCAACGGCCACAGCAAGGCCTATGCCATGACGGGGTGGCGGCTGGGTTACGCGGCTTGCCCGGACAAAGCTCTCGCCAAAGCGGTAGAAAGCATCCAAAGCCATTCGACTTCAAATCCCGTTTCTTTCACCCAGGCAGGCGGTGTGGCGGCGCTCGATCGCGGTGAGGCGGAGGCTGGAAAGATGAAAGATGTGTTTGAAAAACGGCGCGACCTTTTCCTGTCGCTCCTGGAAAAAATAGACTGTTTTACGACGACAAAACCCGGCGGGGCCTTCTACCTTTTCGTGAACATCAAAAAGACGGGTCTTTCCGCGTTTGAAGTTTCCAAACGACTTCTTGAAGAAGCTCACGTTGCCGTGATTCCCGGAGAACCTTTTGGTAGCGCTGAGCACATCCGGTTAAGTTATGCCGTTTCCGAGAAAGAGATTTATTCCGCGGTGGAACGCATGGCTAACTGTTTTAAGCAAAAAAAGTAAGTCTCGTTTCTGAAAGAGCAGTTTTTAGAGCCGGATAGATTGGCTTGTGGATGAGGAACGGATCAAAAACAGCGGCTTTACTCAAGTTGCTGTCTGGATGGGTTGCCTGCCAGCGTGCGTTTTTTTAATTTCCCTCGAAAAATCGTCTTACCATAAAACACCTCATAGAGTTCAATTTTCGTGACAATTGAAAATATGAAAAACATGTGCCGCTCTTTGAGCGCTGTTTTATAATCCCTTTTGTGAAAATGCCCAGTTATTTGGCCCGAGGCGCGATACATCGGTGTTGCTTTTTGTGAATCAAAAATGAATATCAGGCTTAATCGGGCGTCTTGAGATTTTGACGAAAGATATCAATCGAAAAAGTTTTTTGACGGAATCGCGCTGGCGGTGACGGTTTTAAAAAGCAAGTCCCCATTAGAAAATGAACATTAAACATTTTAAGACAGGTGAAACAATCCGGTTTGAGGACCTGGAATCAATTCTCCAGGAGCTTCGCTATGTCCGCAAAAATCTTGTAGAACTTCCCGGAGAATATTCTATCCGGGGAGGAACGGTTGATGTNNTGACTTCCGCGGAAACACCCTCTACCAAATTCGCGACTTTTCTCCATCGGAAGGAAAAAGTTTTACCCTTTTTGAGGAAGTGTTTTTGATCCCACTTTCGGGACACTATGAGCGGAAGGTGCGAAGACTGGAAGAAAAGTTTGGGGCTTTTGAGCCCGTCGCCGGAATGGGCGAACTTCAGCGAGGTGATTTTGTCGTGCACTTCCACTACGGGATCGGAAGGTTTCTCGGAAGCAAAATGATCCGGTTGGAAGGAAAAAAAGAACGATGTTTTGCGATTGAATACGCTGAGGGCGAGATCCTTTATCTTTCCATGAAAGAGCCGATCGAGCGCTATATCGGCGGGTCTTCGGCCGCCCCNNGGATCAAACAGCGTACTCGCAATGCCCTGCACAAGGTGGCGGGCGATCTTCTCGAACTCCAGGCGCGTCGCAATGTGCAACAAGGGTTCGCGTTTCCTCGGGATCATGACTGGCAAAAAATCTTTGAAGACGAATTCCCGTTTGATGAAACCGAAGGCCAGAAGCGGGCTATCGACGAGGTGAAACGTGATATGGAATCCTCAAAGCCGATGGATCGGCTCCTTTGTGGAGATGTGGGATACGGAAAAACTGAGGTCGCGATTCGCTCCGCGTTCAAGGCAGTCACGGGGGGAAAACAGGTTGCATTTCTTGTTCCGACCACCATTCTTGCGGAACAGCACTACATTTTGCTTAAAAATCGGGTCAAAACGTTCCCTGTGACCGTGGAGATTCTTTCGAGGTTTCAAAGCCCTTCGGAACAGAAGGCCGTGGTTCGCTCTCTTAAAACAGGCGCGACTGATATTGTGGTGGGTACCCACCGACTTCTGTCCGGGGACATTAAATTTAAAGAACTAGGACTTGTGGTCATTGATGAAGAGCAAAGATTTGGAGTTCGCCACAAGGAATCTCTCAAAAAAATGCGGTCGCAGATCGACGTATTGACGCTTACCGCAACCCCTATTCCGAGGACGCTTCACATGGCGCTTCTCGGTGTTCGTGATATGTCGGTCATCGACACCCCTCCCCGGAACAGGCTTCCCATCAAGACCTTCGTAACGGAATCCCACGATTTAGTGATTCGGCAGGCGATCGAACGGGAAGTAGAGCGAGGGGGGCAGGTTTATTTTGTGCATAACCGTGTTGAGAACATCGAAAAAGTGCATGAAAAACTCAGAAAAATTTTACCGAATATTCAATTTGGAATCGCCCATGGGCAGATGCCGGTTGAAATGCTTGAAAAGGTGATGAAACAATTTATGAAGGGAGCAATCCACTGTTTAATTTCGACCAACATCATCGAGGCGGGGATTGATATCCCCAATGCGAACACTTTGATCGTCAATCGCGCGGACTGCTTCGGACTGGCGGATTTATACCAGCTTCGTGGCAGGGTGGGACGATTTAAGGAAATGAGACAGGCCTACGCTTATTTCCTGACACCCCGTGGCTCAATGACTCCAGACGCGGCAAAACGACTTGCCGCGATTGAGCGATTTATTGAGCTTGGCTCGGGATTTAAAATTGCTATGGAAGATCTTGAAATACGGGGAGCCGGGAATTTGCTCGGACATGAACAAAGCGGATTTATTCATGCTGTCGGGTTCGATCTTTACTGCAGAATGCTTAAAAAAGCGGTGGAAGAACACCGATCCGGCAACCCGGAACCAGAAGCTCAGTCTTCTTAAGTGAAAGTAACTTAAAAAATGAATTTTTCGCTTACTAGGAACGGCTTCTAAACTGTTGTATAATGAGCGTACTATGAAAAAGTTTCTGCTTATCCTATGTTTGTTTGCTTCCCTCGGAGTCCCGCTGGGTGGTGCCCAGGAAGAGCTTCTTGATCGGGTGATCGCGGTGGTGAATGACGAGATTATTACCCAGTCCGAGCTGGACTCGATTTTGCGGCCCCTTTACGAAGACTACAAAGAACAATACAGCGGGGATGAGCTTGTCGATTTTGTAAAAGAGGCGCGGCAGAAGATTTTGAATCAATTGATCGAAGATCATCTCGTTTATCAGGAGGCGGTGGCGCAGGAGATCGTGATTACGGAAGATGAGATTGATCGAGAACTGGAAGACCTCGGCAAGAGAATGGAAGGGTACGATGAAATTAACAGTATGTTGGAGAGAGAGGGGATGACGATGAAAGCTCTCCGGGAGAAAATCAAAAAACAACTGATGATCCGGAGACTTCAGGATATTCAAATTCGTTCCCGCGTTGTTATTTCGCCCGCGGAGATTGAAAACTTTTACAAAGAAAACCCTGAAAAGTTTCAGCGGACTGCTCGCGTCAAGATTAAGTCCCTTACGGTCAGGAAAAGCGCCGAATCCCGGGAGCAAGGGACGATGGATGAGGCGGCCAGAGACAAAATCAAGTCGTTTTATTTAAAGATCAAGCAGGGAGATAATTTTGACGATCTGGTCAGGAAATATTCTGAAGATTCCAGGGCCCGGCAAGAAAAACCGGCGGACTGGATCGAGAAAGGGTCGATGATCGAATCGGTGGATGAAGCGATCTTTTCTACGCCCCAGGGGCAATTGACGGATATTGTCGAATCCCCCATTGGATTTCACATTTTCCGAATTGAAGAAAAAGAAGATGCCCGCCGGGTGACATTTGAGGAATCGAGGGAGCAGATTTCTGGGTATCTCTTTCGGGCCAAAAGTAATGAGCGCTTCAAAGAATGGACGGAACAGTTGAAGCGGGCGGCCTATATCTCAATACGCTGAAACCGGATGGGAGGTACGGGGATGACGAAACATCAGCTTCTGCGTCATCCGGCAACCGCGGTCCGGGCACCAGTTATTGCCATCACGATGGGGGATCCGGGCGGGATTGGCCCGGAAGTTGTTGTGAAGTGCCTGAAACGGCTCAAGCGTGGCCCCCGATGCCGATATGTAGTGATTGGCTCCCAGGCGGTTTTTTCCTTTCTTAATAAACAGACGAGTCTTGATTTCTCTTTCCAAAGATTTCTTTCCGATGGTCGTGTTTTGCAGAAGGGGATTGTTTATTTTTGGGACATTGGGGGCGCGAAGTTCGATAAATCGCGAGAAACCGTCGCCAATGGTCAAATGGCAATCCGCGCTATTTCAATTGCCTCTGACCTTGCGAAGGAGGGGAGTNNATCCAGGCGATTGTGACCGCTCCGATCAACAAGGTTTCGGCCCGATTAGCCCAAAAGGGATTTGTCGGACACACGGAATTTTTCGCTCAAGCCGCTGGCGTGAAACATTATGCGATGATGTTCGTCGGTGCCAGTCTGAAATTGACCCTTGCGACCATTCATGTTCCGCTTAAAAGAGTGAGCGGCCTTCTTTCCTCAGACCTCATTTTCGAAAAAATTATTTTGACGGCGGACGCGCTTAAAAATGACTTTAAAATAAAAAATCCCAAAATCGCGGTCTGTGCCTTTAATCCGCACGGGAAAGAATGTGGCGGCGGGGAGGAAATTACTGTTATTAGTCCCGCGATCAGACGCGCCCAAAGAAAANNCCGGGGCCCTACCCTGCCGACCAGATTTTTTATTCCGCCCGCCGCGGCGCGTTTGATGCTTTGATTACCATGTATCATGATCAGGCGTTAGGGCCTTTCAAAATGATTCATTTTCATGATGGCGTGAATATGACCCTTGGTCTTCCCTATATCCGAACTTCTCCAGATCATGGAACGGCCTATGATATCGCGTATCAGGGGAAGGCGGACCCTTCTTCAATGATGGCCGCGCTCAAACTCGCTGAAACTCTGGTTCTCAATAGGAGCTGATGGTCATGATGCGCCATGATCAATTACCCCGATGGGAGAAGATCTCCCGATGCTGAGCCAGGTGGAGATTCTGAAAAAATATCATATTCGGGTTCGTGGACATCTCGGCCAGCATCTTTTGATGGACCCGAATATGGTGCGAAAGATTGTGGATGGTCTTGGGCTTGACAAGGCAGAACCGGTTCTAGAAATTGGGCCAGGGCTGGGTTCCTTGACCGTTGAACTGCTATCACGTGGGCATCCGGTATTGGCGATAGAAAAAGATAAAAGATTTGTTGAAATCCTTCAAAATGAAATTGTGCCAGCCTTTCCCGGACAACTGTCGATTGTGAACCGGGACATTCTCGAGTGTGACTTGTCCGAAATGATCAGAGGAAGGGAGCCCGAGGCTCTCCACGATTTCAGGGAAAAGATGCCGTTGACAAAATCCGGGTTCAAGGTGGTCAGCAACCTTCCCTATTACATCTCAACTCCCATCCTTTTCCATTTGATCGCGCATCGCGCCTGTTTTCACTCTGCTGTTTTGATGCTCCAGAAAGAAGTGGCGGCGAGGATGACGGCAAAGCCCGGGACCCCGGATTACGGTCGCCTGAGCGTTTCTGCCTCGATTTTTGGAAGCACGGAAACCCTGTTTGATGTCTCCCCGAAATGTTTTCTCCCCGCGCCTGAGGTTACATCGAGGGTGATTCGCTACACGTTTGTTCCGGACGAAGGTTTGACGGAAGATGAATCCTTGCCTGAAATAATCCGGATTGCTTTTAGCGAGCGGCGAAAAACCCTTTTAGCGCTTCTTTTGAAATATTGGAAACCGAAAAAAAACCGGATGGAACTCGAATCGATTTTCGCCCAGCTTGGTTTCGCTTTGAATGCGCGGGGAGAAGAACTTGCCACAGGGCAGTTTAGAAAGCTGGCCGAGGCCTTGAAATAGCAGGGGATAGATTTCCTTTTTCCGTTATAATACCCGGACCATGAAGACCACCTTGACCCTCGAAACAATTTACGCGCCGATTGCGGCGGGGATTCAGCGAGTTCCCGCGGTGATCAAAGAAACGCTCCGCACCCCGAGCCGGCAAATTGAAGACGTGGTGCAGTATTTTTTTTCCAAACACGGAAAACTGCTCCGCCCGGCGCTGGTATTTTTAGGCGGAGGAATGGCCCGTTCTTTGGCGCCGGCAGCTGAAGTGATTTCCGAGCGTCAGGAGACCTCGGAAGTCTATCTTGCGGCCGCGACCGAGATTTTTCACGCTGCCACGCTGATTCACGATGACATCATTGATTCCGCCCCGATTCGAAGAGGACTGCCATCGCTTCACGTGAAGTGGGGGCCTCAGACGGCGGTTTTGGCCGGTGATTTTTTTCATGACAAGGCCGTTGTCACGATTTTTCGTCACGGAAACGAACGCATCATTCCGCTTTTTTTGAAAACGGCCGGTGAGATTTGTGAAGGGGAAGTCCAGGAGTTGAGTGAAAAGAATAATATTAATTTGAGCGAATCAACGCACTTTGAAATTTTAGGAAAAAAAACAGCTTCCCTGCTTGCCTGCTCATTACAAACCGGAGCGCTCATTTGGGGAATGGACGAAACACGAGTGGATGCCCTTGGCAGGTACGGGCATGCGTTCGGGATGGCTTTCCAGATCATCGATGATTACCTGGATTTTACGGGTCGGGAAAGTGAATTCGGGAAAACACTCGGGGCCGATCTTGAAGAAGGGGTCTATACATTACCTGTTATCCACTGTCTTGCTTCTTCAGATCGCGACAAAGTCGTCCGTATTCTGCACGCGCGTAATCACGCGAAGCGTTTCCCCATGTTGAAAAAGCTTCTCCAGAAAAGCGGAGCGCTGGATTATTCGTTGGAAAAAGCCCAGGGTTTTATTCGTCAGGCAAAACAGGCGTTGGCGCCATTTCCGGAATCTGAATTTAAAAATAGTCTTTGTGAGCTGGCGGATTACGTGATCCAAAGAGAACGGTAAGCGATGAAGGCTCAAGGCATTACGAAATGTTAAAGCTTTTGATATGTTGAGTTTTGTTGCGACTCCCATCGGGAACCTTGCCGATATTACGATCCGGGCCCTTGAGGTTTTGAGGGCGGCGGATTTTATCGCCTGTGAAGACACGCGTGAGACGGTCAAAATTCTGAAACATTACGAGATTCCGGAGAAGCAGTTTCTCAGTTATCATGAGCACAGTCCTGAAATCCGTGTCCACGAAATTCTCGCGCAAGTTCGGCAGGGGAAGCGCGTGGCGGTTGTGACGGATGGTGGAATGCCGTCGATTTCGGATCCCGGTTTCACGCTGGTTCGAGAGGCAATTCGCGAAGGTGTGCCGTTTGAGGTTTTGCCGGGACCTTCGGCCGTGTTGACGGCGCTAGTGGCCAGCGGGCTCGCGGTGGATGAGTTTTCATTCCTGGGTTTTTTGCCGAATAAAAGTGCCAGCCGAAAGAAGCGGCTTGCCGAAGTCGCGGATCGGGAAGAGACGCTTATCTTTTTTGAATCGCCGTATCGACTTCCCTCGGCGCTCAGGGATATGTTTGAAGTTTTTGGGGATCGGGAGGCGGTGGTCGCGCGCGAAATGACCAAAAAATTTGAAGAACGGTTGCGCGGACGGTTGTCCGCGCTTGTGCGGGACGTTGAGAGTCGGCCCCGAAAGGGAGAAGCGGTCATTCTTGTCAGCGGGAAAAACCGTAAGCGCGTGCTTTCCGAATCCTAGCGTCGGATGTCTTGCGAATCTTTAAGAAGGTGAATGGATATGAAAAGGTTGGCTTTTCTTGTTTCGGGAAACGGATCGAATATGGCCAATTTGATCCGGCGAATTAAAAAAGGAGAAATTCGGAGGGCTGAAGCGGCGCTTGTGATTTCAAACAAACCGGACGTGAAGGCGCTGGGGCGGGCCCTGGAGTTTGGGGTGCCTTCGGTTGTGATTTCTCACGGGGATTACGATAGCCGGGAATCTTTTGACGAAGCTTTGTCCGAATGTCTCGATCGGCACAAGATAGATCTCGTCTGCCTCTGCGGGTTTATGCGGATTCTGACGGAAGGATTTGTTCGAAAATATTACGGCCGTCTCGTTAACATACACCCCTCATTTCTCCCGGATTTCCCCGGGAGCCACGCCATCAGGGACGCGTGGAACGCCGGGGTCAAAGAAACGGGCGTGACGGTTCACTTTGTCGATACGGGAGTGGATACCGGAACGGTGATCCTCCAGAAAAAAGTCCCGGTCCTTTCCGGCGACACGTTTGAAACGCTTGAAACTCGAATCCATGAAACTGAATATGACGTTTATCCGGAAGCGCTTAACCTTGTGTTAGAAGGAAAAGTGAGCGCCCGCTAAGTTTCTCACTGTAGACACCTCTGCGGGATTTGTTATAATCACCGCCTGTTTCGGACGTCTTCCCCGTTAGAAGGAAAAACTCTTTCCCTTTGGAAGAGAAGGATCTGTCGGGTGTTGTGTGACGGATCGGGAAAAGCATCTGAAGTATTGTCTTTTTTTCTCTGGCAATCCCAACAATAAAGGAGCATCCAATGGCAAATACGACGATTGTGAACGTTAACGCGCGAGAAATTCTTGATTCCCGGGGTAACCCGACGGTTGAAGTGGACGTGGTTTTACAAGACGGGGTTCTTGGCCGTGCGGCTGTCCCCAGCGGTGCTTCCACGGGAGAACATGAAGCGGTAGAACTTCGTGACGGCGATAAGGCGCGTTATCTTGGCAAGGGAGTTCTCAAGGCCGTGGAACACGTGAACACGGAAATTGCCCGGGAGCTGAAGGGAAAAGACGCTTCGGATCAATCGGGAATTGACAAGCGGATGATAGAACTCGACGGAACTCCGAATAAGGCGCGGCTGGGAGCAAACGCGATTCTGGGAGTTTCGCTTGCCTGCGCTCACGCGACTTGTGTTTCGAGAAAGATGCCTCTTTATGAATTAATCGGCGGCCCTTCGGCGAACCTCTTGCCTGTACCGATGATGAATATCATTAACGGCGGAGTTCACGCGGACAACAATGTTGACCTTCAGGAGTTCATGATCATGCCTTTTGGCGCTCCGACGTTTCGGGACGCTTTACGGATGGGGGCGGAAGTGTTTCATAACCTGAAAAAAATTCTTCATGCCAAGAAGCTGTCGACATCGGTCGGGGACGAAGGGGGATTCGCTCCGGATCTTAAGTCTAATCATGAGGCGCTGGACGTGATTATGGAAGCGATTGAAAAAGCCGGCTATAAGGCGGGAACAGACGTTAAAATCGCTCTTGATCCGGCCAGTTCGAGTTTTTACGGGCAGGACAAATTGGGTGGGAATCAGAATCCCGGGAAATACGTTCTGTGCGCGGAGGCCCAACCCGTAAAATCTGCCGAGGATATGGTGAATTTTTATGAAGCGCTCGCGGGCAAATACCCGATTTTTTCGATCGAGGATGGTTTGGCCGAGAATGACTGGGATGGGTGGAAAAAACTGACGGATCGGATCGGGGCCAAGGTTCAACTCGTGGGAGACGATCTTTTTGTGACTAATACGAAGCGGCTCGCGATGGGGATTGAGAAAAAAACGGCCAATTCTATTTTAATTAAGGTCAATCAGATCGGAACACTCACGGAAACGATTGAGGCTGTCCGCATGGCGCACCAACACGGTTACACGGCTGTCATGAGCCACCGCAGTGGTGAGACCGAAGATACGACGATCGCGGATCTCGCGGTGGCGCTCAGCACGGGTCAGATCAAAACCGGGTCAACTTCCCGCACGGACAGGATTTGTAAATACAATCGATTGCTTCGCATCGAGGAGGCTCTGGGATCCAAAGCCGTGTACGCGGGGCTTAAGCTTGGGAAAGCATGCTAAAAAAGGTCTTTCTGTTTCTCGCGATCCTGTTGGCGGCAGGGCTGATACTTTCTTTTATCTATCTGCGGTCTTTTTCCAGGTATCACGAGTTAAAACAGGAAGAGGAGAGACTGGTACAGCGAATTCAGGAAATTGATTCCCAAATCAAGTCCCTCACGGATGAAAAATATCTTCTCCAGAATGATATTGAGTATCTTGAGAAGGTTGTGCGCGAAGAGCTCGGATTTGTTAAACCCGGCGAGATTATCTACGAACTCGTGACGGCAAAAAACTCGGCGGGGCCTGTGGTGGTTGTGGATAAGTCTCCGGCGCCTTCAACAGGAGTAGATGCCTCCACCGCTACCACGTCCACCGCGATTTCTGGGAAGAAAACAAAGAAACACTAACCCCTCGGTAATTCCGGAAAAGATACGGACGTTCCCTGTCTGGATCGTCGCAACCTATTGATGTAGCCAAAGATACATTAGCTTCCGACCGAAGAAAACGTGAGGTATTGTGGAGTTTTCTCGACCCGCTCACACTGAGGGGGAGGGAAATTTATATCTCTGGATGCCTTTGACAACATAAGGCGAATCATTATAATAACAACCTCTTTACTTTCAGTCACTTACATCATTTAACCCTCGCGAGACCAAAGGTGTTCTTATGACAAATACAAAGAAAACCGTCTTTGTCCTTGCAATTGCTGTTTTTTTTCTGAGCCCTCTCAAGATGTTCGCTCAAGAGTTGGTGAGCGAAGATGTCTTGGAAGAGGCGGTTCAGGATCCATTTCCGTCCGGTCTTTTGGCGATTTCAGATTATAAATATCCGGTTTTCTTGTATGCCCCGAGGGGTTACAGGGCAGATCGAAGCTATCCCATGATCATGGTCGCTCCGAGTGAAGGGGTGGAGGGAGAGGAAGGGATTGCTTACTGGAAAAGAGTTGCGGATCAAAACATGGTGTTTGTCCTTTCGACGGCAGGCGTGTGGGTTGAAAGCGACGATGTGCCCATCAATCTGGATACATGGTTGTTACAGGTGAAAAAAGATGTCCAGGAGAGATTCCCGGTGAATGACAAGAAAATCTATGTCGCGGGAAAAAATACGGGAGCTCATTACGCGGCCTATTTGGCGACAAATTATCCCCAGGAGTTCGCGGGGGCGGTTTTGTTGGGGCAGGCATGGGCGGGACCTTTTTCGCGGCTAATTCATTCGAGTTCCAATTTGTCTAAGCAACAGCTTTTTTTCGTGGTGCTTCAGAGCGATCAACCGCATGTCAAAGATCAAAATCAGACATGGCTTGATGGTTTGCAGGAAAAAGGGTATCCCCTGAAACTGGTGGAAGTCCCGGACGGAAAGGGTTTTGAATCGTTGGAACTGAAGAAAGAAGCCTACGACTGGATTGAAGCTACCGGACAGAGTTTTTCGGCGGCGGTTGAAAAAAGTCAAAGGGGATTTAAGGCGAAGTTCAAGAAAGGCGTCAAAGATTTTTTTACGGTCTAATTTAAAAGGAAATTTATTATGGAACTAACCGGCGCGCAGATTTTGGTCAAAAGTCTTGAAATGGAGGGAGTGAAGCACATCTTCGGGCTCCCCGGAGGGGTGATTCTTCCGACGTACGACGTTCTTTACGATTCAAAGATTAAGCTGATTCTTACGAAACACGAGCAGGGTGCGACACACATGGCGGACGGGTACGCGCGCGCGAGCGGTAAGCCCGGCGTCTGTATGGTAACTTCGGGCCCCGCGGCCACGAATACGGTGACCGGCTTGGCCACGGCCTATATGGATTGTGTGCCCATGGTTTGTATTACGGGGCAGGTGGTGACGAATGTGATCGGGAGTGACGCGTTTCAGGAAGTGGATATTGTCGGAATTACGCGCCCCATAACGAAACATAATTTTTTGATCAAGAACGTGAAAGAGATCGCAAAAACTGTACGGGAGGCGTTTTACATCGCGACGACAGGCCGACAGGGCCCTGTGTTGATTGATTTTCCCGTGGATGTCAGTCGCGCGAAAACCGAATTTGTGTGGCCGGAAAGAGTTTTTATTCGTTCGTATCGGCCGGATCTTCCCAACCCAGACGCGTCGAGTCAGATTTGCGAGGCGGCGCGCCTGATCAATCAAAGTAAGCGGCCGGTTCTCTATGTCGGTGGTGGCGCCATTAGTTCAGGCGCGGAAAAGGAAATCCGGGCGCTGGTGGAAAAAACGGGAATTCCCATCACGACCACCATCCTCGGTCTCGGGATTTTCCCGGAGACGCACCCATTGTCCTTGCGAATGCTGGGGATGCACGGAACTCATTACGCGAACTATTCCGTCCAGAATTCAGATGTCCTGATCGGCATTGGCGCGCGCTTTG
>DCTJ01000006.1:0-1171 GCA_002329545.1 Candidatus Omnitrophica bacterium UBA1443 | reverse complement strand
CGATTTCGAAAACGGTCAGGGCCCATGTGCCGGTGGTGAGCGACGTGAAGGTTGCCGTCAAAGAATTACTCGGGCTTGTCGGGGATAGACGCGCGGAAATCAAGCCCTGGCTGGACCAGATCGCGTTATGGAAAGAAAAGCATCCGATGAAATATGATCGTAAATCCGCTAAAGTTACGCAGGAACACATCATAGAACAGATCGGCGAATTGACTCGGCATGAGGCGGTGGTAGTGACCGGCGTGGGTCAACACCAGATGTGGACGGCCCAGTGGTACAAGTTTAAAAAATCCAGGACTATGTTGTCTTCGGGAGGACTTGGGACCATGGGATATGGTTTTCCGGCGTCGATCGGGGCGCAGATCGCTTGCCCCGGGGCGACAGTGGTTTGCATCGAAGGTGACGGTTCTTTCCAGATGACCATGACTGAACTGGCAACAGCGGCTTTTAACAAGACGCCGATCAAGGTTTTCATCATGGACAATGGTTACTACGGAATGGTTCGACAGTGGCAGGAGCTTTTTTACAAAAGACGCTATTCCGGTTCGGTAATTGGTCCCACAAATCCCGATTTTGTGAAACTGGTGGAATCTTACGGGATCCGCGCTCTTGAAATAAGGACGAAGAAGGATGTGTGTCCTGTGATCAAAAAAGCCCTTGCGCACCNNGTTGTCCATTGTCTGGTGGCGCCCGAATCAAATGTGTATCCGATGGTCGCGGCCGGTAACGCGCTTGATCAAATTATGGATATGGCCTGACACGGGCTGGCGGGTTTCAGGGATAGCGGGTAAAAAAGTTTTTTACCGCTTTTTCCTAATTCCTAAAAAAGGAGTTTGATATGAAACACACAATTTCAGTGCTGGTGGAGAATCACTTTGGTGTTTTGGCGCGTGTGGCGGGGCTTTTTTCTGCGNNNNTGACCCTCAGGTGTCACGCATGACTGTGATCGCGCAGGGGGATGATCATGTGGTGGATCAGATAATGAAACAGCTCGGGAAACTGATCGATGTCATTTGCGTTGAAGATCTGACGAACAAAGACGTGATCGAAAGGGAGCTTGTGTTGGTCAAGGTTGGTGCCAACGCTGAAAACCGAAATGATATCATGCATGTTGTGAATACTTTTCGGGCGAAAATCGTGGATGTGAGTCCCGGGACCATGACGATCGAGG
>DCTJ01000022.1 GCA_002329545.1 Candidatus Omnitrophica bacterium UBA1443 | reverse complement strand
CTGTGGGACATCCGGGCTCACATTTGTTTTTGGTCCATACCAGACAGAGATAAAATCTTCCGAGGGCATCGGGTTTTTCCATTTTTAAGCCTGCGTGATCCCGTAATTTTCTTTTAAAATCGCTCTTTTATTTTCAAAATGCCCTCTGGTTTCAGAAAACTGGTTTCAATCCATTACGGTGCACGGCGTCCGGTTTGGTGAGGTGTTTATGAGTATAAAAAAACGGTATCTGTCTTTGCTGACACTCGCGCTGTTGGTTGCGGCGGGCTATTTCCTTTCAACACAAATCACTGGCGCACCGGAAACCCGGGTTCCCGAATACAGCGATCCTGCCCACCCCGTCAAAACGCGGATCGGGAGTCACTTCGTGATCGTTCTCGACTCGAATCCCACGACCGGCCACGGATGGCAGTTGGGCAAATCATTCGACAAGACGATGTTCGAGGTCACGGAGATCCGCTACGAGCCGTCAAACGGCAAGCGTCTTGCCGGCGCGGGTGGCAAACAAACGTGGATGTTCCGCGCGCTCCGCGCGGGGAACGCCGTCATTGATTTTGAATACCTGCGCCCCTGGGAGAAGGATATCCCGCCCGTGAAGAAGGTTCGCTTTGCCGTGACCGTACGCTAGATCGAGTTTATGGGCTGGGACTTTCTGCCCAAAAGCAATATGGCTAATCGTTGTCAAAACGGTAGCCGACGCTTTTGATCGTCACGATCCGTCCCGATTCCTTGCCGAGTTTTTTGCGGAGTTGTCCGATGCGCATATCGACCGTTCGCGTTTCGATATTGATTGAATTATCACGGCCCCACACCTTCTCGAGGAGTACTTCCCGCGTAAGAACGCGGCCGCATGATCCCATAAGCGCTCGCAGTAACTGGAATTCTTTTGCCGTGATCCCGACCTTTTTGCCGCTCAAGCGAAGTTCGTGTCGGGAAATGTCGAGTTCCAGAGGGCCCGCCCGCATCATTTCAGATTCCGGTTGTTCCCGAGAACGTCGCAAAATGGCTTTGATACGGGCTGCAAGTTCTCTTGGGCTGAAGGGTTTGGTGATGTAATCATCCGCGCCAAGTTCAAGGCCGAGAACTTTGTCCGCTTCGGTTCCCCTGGCCATCAGCATGATGATGGGAAGGGTTTTTGTCTTCGGATTTTGGCGAAGAATCTTGCAAATCTCGATCCCGGTTATTTCGGGGAGCATGAGGTCAAGAATAAGAAGCGCCGGTTTTTCCCTGAGTGCCATTTCCAGACCGGTATTGCTCCGGAAAGCGGCGAGAACGCGGAATCCCTCCTGCCCGAGATTGAATTTTACAAGCTCGACGATATTCTTTTCGTCTTCAATAATGAGAATGGTTTCGTTTGCCATTTTTAGACGGATGTTAGCATAAAAAAACATTCTGAATGGCTCCCTCCAGCCTTTTATCCTTTCGACCCTTTTTTTTACGTCGCCCGCTGAAATATTCGCAAATGAATTTTCCATATGGCCTCCGTCAACATTTTCGGACTTGTTTTTAAAATTTCCGTCCCCGATAGGAAAGTTCGACCGTCTCTTCAGCCCGTTATCCGGAAATCGGTCGGTTTTTTCCCTTCACATCAAAGATGCCCATGCTTCCCGGGAAGCCCAGCAAAATATCGCCCGCATCCTCACCCGGCTCAGGGACAGGAAACAGCTGGATCTCGTCCTGATTGAAGGCGCCGCGGGAACACCGATGCCCGGGCGGCTGGACATATTCAAAGACACGCAAGCGAACACATCTTATAAAAATGATTTGCTCAAGGACGGGCCGATGAACGGCGCGGCGTATTTTATTGCTTCAGGACAGGGCGTTCCTTCCGGGGGTCTCGAGGATCCCCGGATGTATTTTAACCACGCGCAGATTTTCAAGCGCGTCGTGGAAGCGCGGCGAAACTTCGGAAATTTTTTTGATACGATCGAAGCGGTGATGCTTAACACGTTCAAAAACATTCTCAGGATGGATGTCTTCCTGTTTCTTAAGGAGTGGAGGCTTCAGCGCCAAAAGGAAATGTCCTGGGGGCGTTATATACCGTTTTTGATCCGAAGCGCTGAAAAGTTTTTGAACCTCGATCTTTCGGATTATCGCGCGCAAATTTTATGGCCGAATCTGGTTCGGTTCCGGCATTTGAACGCGCTCGAAGAAGTCATCCGTCCGGAGGCGGTAAAAAGTGAATTTCGCCGTCTTTCAGCTGTCTTATCCAGGGATCGGGACCCCGCATTGGAACAGACCATGACGCTTTTGTTCGTGGCTGTAAATAATCCGGTCGGCATGATCCAGGAAACACCCGATTTCAGGCGGTACGCGGAGGTCCTTGTGGATGCTTGCCAGCGGAGCGGTGTTTTATTGCAAGAGTACTCGAACCTGGTCCGCTATCTCGCCTTCCGGATTTTCCGTTCGGAGATCGAATCGGAAGGCATGCTCGCCGAAACGGAGCGACTGGAAGAGGCCGTTTTCGACAAGCTCTTTACAAACGAAAAAATGAGGAAGGTGATAACGGCATACAAGGATTTTTATACGCTCAGGCGCGCCTTCAGGCTGGAATTGAACCGGGCTGAATCCAATCGGTTCCTGGCGATGGATGCGGAGAAAAAAATCCGTCAATTCTCAAAGATCGCGCCCGGATACGACTTTCCGGCAGAGGAAGTGATCAAAGGCGTTGAAACGGTCAAAAAATTTTATCAATTGGCCCAAAAGCGCGATGATGCTTTTGTGACGCAAATAAGAAACCGGCTCAGCGAGGCGCGGGTTTTACCGGACCGGCCTTTTTTTATTGCCATAGTCACCGGAGGATATCACGCCGAGGGCCTTGAGAACTGGCTCCGATCAGAAGGGCTTCCGTTTGTCGGTATTCAGCCTTCGTTCAAGGACGAGCCCAATACGGAACGTTACGAAAAAATTCTTTTGGGAGATTACCAGACGGTCGATGCGCTTGCGACCGCCCAGGGCGCTATCTTGCCGGATGATACAGCCAGGAAACTTATGGGCCGGGCCGATTTTACTGCGCTTCGGGATGCCGAAGCCCGGTTCGCGACTCGTTACAGCTCCGTGACAGCTCCGGTTGTTGAGCCAGCAAAAATTTCCCGGACTTCTCGGCCCGTTGGGCGTTCTGAAATCAGGTTGAAAAATCTGGGCGCGAGATTGGGCGCGGGGAGACGCCGTTTTATAGTTTTAACCGCGATAGCCGTTGCGGGGCTTCTCTCGGGATGCGCGAGTCTTTCTCACACCGAACTCAAAAAGACGCTCCGTGAAGCGGAAACCTATGAGTTGCCCCGGCGAGTTATCGCGGTGCCAGCGGTTATCCATGTCGATTCTCAATCATTGCTTCAAAGGATTCTTGAAAACGATCCCAAAGTTAAAAAAGCCGAAATCGAGATCGCGATCAAGGAGATCGAAAAAGACCGGTTGAAAGGTAACTGGTCCATTACAACCAGGGTCGCCTGGGTAGACGGAAAGCCCGTTTTCAGCGGGGGGTTGGGCGCTTCCATACCCCATGTGATTGAAGGCGGCATAACCGGTCATGGCGTCGGAAGCCTCGCGACGCTGGCAGTCGATCTCGCGGGTTCGCTGAGCAGTATTTTGCGTGGAGAGCCGATGCTGGCCAGGGCGCTTTCTGAAAAGGCGGTACAGGCCGCGGAGCTTAACCATCAGCAGATCATCGGGGAGCGTTACGCGTATTACGCCGGAATCGCGATTGAAATTCGAAAACTTCAGAGGCTATACGAGACTTCCCAGCTGGCGATTCGGGATATGGAGGCGGCCCTGAAGGTCGCGGAATCAAGGGTCGAAGTTCCGGAGCTCGAAAAGACGAAGATCAGGGATCTGTTGGGCGAATGGCGGATCCGGGCGGGGGAATACGACTCTTTGCTTAAGGAAAAGAAATCGTTACTGCTTAATCTTTACGCGCCGGGAGGCGTGGCGACCACAAAATTCGAGATCGGGCTGAGAGAAAACACATTGCCTTCTGACTGGCGTTTCTCGCCCGCGATGATCGAACAATTGCGTAATGACGCGACGCATAAAAACGGGAACCAGCTTCCGCCAAACCGCAAATTGGCATTCGCTTATAAAGGGCGGGAGGCGGCAGTGGTTCTTCGGGAACTTGAGAAAGCCCGGGGCCGTTTCAGCCTCGGGTTTGCCGGGTTCAGTTTCGCCGATTCTCTGGCAAGTCCGTCCGGCATGAGTTCCTCTGAAAAAGCGGATATCGGTAGCGCGTGGGATCGGGGCCTGGATCGTCGCACCAAGGACAAGAATGCCGCGGGGATCAGCGGGGAAATTTCTTTCGGGAAGGCGGCAAAGGTCGATGAGCGAATATCTTCCCGGCGCGTGGAAGTTACGGACGCCGTTCTCGCGGATGTTCAACGTACCGTGGAAGACACGGTATCAGACCTTGTTCACCAGATCGGAAGGAATCAGGACAAGGCAAGGATCCTCAGGGGAGAGCTTGAACGCCTTGAGCGCGAAATGCAGCGCGCCCGGCAGGTGGAGGTCGCGGGGCGCCGGTTTGTTACCGAGGACAAGCTTGCCGGGTCAATATCAGCAAAATGGGGTCATCGGCTCGAACTTATCAAGGCCAGCGCCGAAACAGAGCAGGCGATTTTAAAACTTGAAATAAACGCGGGGGTACTTGGTGGTTTTTCTTGGCGGGCGAATCGCTCGGAGCTCCGGGCCGTTCAGACATTCCGCGAAGGCAATGTGGAGTTTGCCATGGGGGCCATCGATCAACTTGCCCCGGCTGGAGCTCAACGGGCTGAAATTCGAATCAGTCAACGGCCGCAAGGTAAACACAAATCCTTTATATCAAAGTTCAAAATTTTTATTTTGTCCATAGCGCTTTTTGCTTCTCTCGCCACCAGTGTTTTTGCCGGTAACGGAGCGACGGATCCCAAAGGTTCTGGGGCTAGGAATGATGCGGTTGTTGAACTTAAACCGGGGAGTTCCGGAACTGAATTGGGTCATGCTTACGAAATGTATGACGACTTTACGGCACGTATTCTCAATACGATTCCCGAAGGAAGTAACAAAAAAGCGCTCCAAAGGTTCGCCGAGATACTTCGGGTGACGATTGTTTCTGAAGAAACGCTTCGGCAGGCACAACAGCTATTTGTCCGAGAAGTTGTGTCTAAAGAAACCGCCGAAACGGTGAAGGTGGCCGCGGTTTCTGGACCGTCAGCGGTTGGAACGGGTCTGGTCAAGGTCGCGGCAACGGACTCCCGTATTGGTGATGAAATGTCAGCGGGAAGTGAGGCGAACCGTCATGAAGAAAGGATGTTGCCCGCGACTGATTCGTCGGGAAATCTTGGAGCTGAAAGATCTGCTCGAGAGGTAGAGAATGCTTCCTCGCGGTCGCTCGGATCAGGGGCTCTAGGACCAGATGTTTCTCGCGGAAAAGCTTCAGAAGTAAAGCGAGGAGAATCTGTCACAAAAGGAAAGCAGACAACCCTGTCTTCAGAGCCGGTAGTTGGGGACCTTCAGCCTGCTGCGGTTACCCCCCAGGTTTTTCTCCTTGGTCCTGGTTCGGCGGGTTCGACCCAATTACCGGCTCCTGTTCCGCATAATCAATCGACTGATATTTCGCCCGTCATGCGAATATTACTCAGCGGTGTTTCAGGAACACCGGACGGAGCCTCTCAAAATACCAACACAGACGTTGCCCGTTCGCCATTGAATAGTAGGCCCGATGTAGCCACAACTCTTCCTGTAACGCCACAAAAAATCGCGGCGCTCGCGGAATCTGCCGGCACTGGCGCTGGTCAGTCACTTTCTTCGAAACCGGAAACGGTCGCAGTTGCCGGACACGATTTGCCCGTATCTTCCTCGGTTCTGGCGGCCCCAGAACACGAGATGGTCGATAGCCATATTCTTGAAGGGAAGGAAAAGGTTCATCCGGTGCTTTCGAATGTTACGGCGGCATTGACCGGCATACCCGAATATCAGGTTAAAGAAGGGGATGTGGTTCCGCGGGGTCGGACTGTCGCGAGGCTCTCGGATCCCGAAAACGCCGGACGCATTCGTGCCTTAGAGACCGAAGTCGCATTGATGGATGCTCAGTTGGCCGATCCATCTTTAAGTGTCGCGGAATTCCTTCAACTGCGTATTCGAAAAGAATCCCTGGAAAAAGAGTTGCGTGAGAGGACCTACCAGGAAGAACTTCGGGACCTTCGGTCCTCCCACCCGATCAAGATCGTCAGACTGACACATGGGCAGGTGAATCAAGGTGAAGTTTTGGCCCACGGGGTACAACTCGATGCCGGGCAGATTGTCCTCCGAATTCCGACTGAACAGGCGGATTTTGATAGCGCCGAGCTTAAGGTGAACGGGGAAACTGTCCTGGTCTTACGGTACGGTCTGAGTGATTTTGATCCCTTGAATCGGCAATTTCTTTTAACGCTCGATTTCGTCTCGCCTTCCGGGGCGGAATTGGGGTCTCAATGTGATTACACGCTCAAACTCGGACGGCTTCATAAACAGGAAGCCGCGGATCCTTCTCTGGCGCGGAACAAGCCTTTTCATATCACGGTGTCGCCTCGTGAGTCTGTGCCGGTGAGCGTTCCGGTCGCGCCCGGGATCCCGGGAGGAATTTTTCGCGCGCTTGTTCCTGAAGGATCGATAGTTTCCGCTGGAACTCCGGTCGGGATCATTGATGCTTCCGGTTATCAGCAGGAACACCTGAACGCGGCACAAGGGCTCAGAAAGCTGGTGGGCGAAGTCGAATCAGCCAATCGGCAGTTCGCCGCTTTTTCTCCGGAGGAGTTACGCAAGATGAATGCCGACGCGAACCTTCAGATAGCCAGCCTCGAAGGAGTGGATCCCAAAATTGTCGTGCGGGCCCCGGTGAGCGGCCGCGTTGAGGGATTGATTGGAATTGATGGGCAAGTTGTTGTTCCCGGTCAGGCGACGGGACTTCGTATTTTGAATTCACTCGTTTCTTTAGGTAGCGCGAGTTTGGCGGACAGCGATCACTTGATCGACGTTCCGAAAGGAAGTGTGCGCGAAGGGGAAAGGGTCAGGGTCCGGACACCGTTGGGTGATGTTTTGGACGGAACGGTTTTTAAGGTGTTGCCGCTTGCCGATGAAAACGGTCTATGGCTTTCCGACCGGGACGCGGTTGTGCTTCAAGTCGAGGATCCGGAGATGCGGTTGGGCGACAATATGCCTGTCGAGGTCTGGACTGGAATTCCTGCCGGTGAGCGTGGAAGCGTGCCCGCGTCCCACCCGGCGGTGGCGGAACTTCCTCTCCGCTATGAGAGTGACATGCCTCCCGCCGTCTTTTACCGGCTATTGCGCCATCCCGATCAGGAACTTTCCAGTCATTCGGTGTTGGCCGGTGAAGGGAGCTTCCGGCAGATCCTCTCCAGCTGGAAATTTTTCTTTAAGAGTCCCAAAGGGCTCGCGGCTATGGGGAAAAAGGTGGCAAACAGAGTTTGTTTACTGCTTGGCGGAGCGATTATTCTCTGGCGGGCAGGCCGGTTTGTGCGGAGCGCGGCACAAAAGGGCCGGTGGAGACATTCGAAGGCGAGATTGCATGATCTGATGACCATTACAAGCGAACTCCAGTATCGTCTGACGATCCGTTTCGAGCAACAAGGCCGGCCGCAGGACAAAGAATTGCTCGAGCATGTGATCGGTCCCATCAATGAATGGGCCAGGATGCTGGATGAGGAGGGAGAACTGGACCATGAAAAACGCACGACGATCCTGATCAAGGCCCAGGAACTGGCATCCAACAAGCACCTTGTTTTTTCAGGGATCAAATTTTGGGACATTGATATGTGGAACAGCCAGATCGGCAGGGACCTGGCGATCATTTTCGGAATATTGACGGTGCTTTGCGTTCTGACCGCGCGCAGGATTACGGAACAGGTACAAAACGCGAAAACTCCCGTGGAACTTCATGAACTTCAGGTTTTTCAGCAACGCCTTGTTGATTACGGGGATATTTTCAATGAAAGCTATAACCTTGCGCATCACCTCGGGGCCATGGTGGCGGTATTGGACCATTATGTAAAAAAACTAATTCCAGGACTCGGACCCGAACGCAGAAAGGTTTCGTTCCGTAGTTGGCGGATGATCATCCATAATCGGTTGGTAAGATTCTTTTTTCCTGTTGCCCGTCTCTGGTATTTGATAAGCCCCGTGGCCGCTATTCACCGGATCATTACTTTCCGGAGTTTCCGTTCCCTCAACGAGAAAATGGTGAAACTGGGTTTGACGACACCCGCGGACGCGCAGAAGGTTTTTGAAGATGCCAGAGCGGCGATCAAATCCGCGTTTTATGGCCAGGTAACCTTGGATGCCGCGGTAGGTTTGGCTGAAAGACATGCGCGGTTCTGGAGGCGCGCTTTGGCGATGACCGGTATTTCCGCGCTCTTCCTCCCGATGGTGATCCTGATTTACTTGGGGGAGCATTGGCTGAACGCGACCCTAATGATGATGATGGGGTTCGGAACGGTCATGCTTCCGCTGGCCGCGATCGCGTGTCAGATCGGTCCCGTCCTCATACGGTTTGTCGGGCCTTATTATCAGATTTGGGAGCGTGAACTGGGGCGCTTGAAAAAACAAAATCGCCGTTTGGAACGCTCGCTACCTGAAATACCCAAACCGAAACCTGTTCCGCAGAATCCGGTGCCTCGTGAGACGTCGCAACGGGGTAGCGAACAAATTGCGATGTCAAAGGTCCTGCGAGCCTTGCACGATACCACTCTAATGCCTGATGTGGAGGTGATCGGGCTTGTTCCGCCCTGGTATGGTGAGAACAAGGCCGCCCTGGAGCAGTTAATCCGGGAAGATGCGATTTTGAATCAATGGGCTATCACGGTTGAGGAGTCGGACGGAGAGTTTCCCGGGGATGCCGGATTGTTTTTTGCGGCGCGGAATATCGCGAAGACGAGTCAAAAAAAGTTCAAAATCTATTGGTATCCCCAGGCGGGCATGGATTTCCAGACGGCAGTTGCGGTTTTTAAGATCAATCTGGGGGAAGCGGCCAGGATGATCGGCGAATTGAGAGCTGTCGGTGTTCAATATGGTGAAATCGCGTTTCCGGGAGGGGATCTGGTCAGCAGTTCTTCGGCGATTACCAGGAACGGCGGACATTTTGTAGTTCAAACCAGATATGCCAGTCTCGATGAGGTTGAAAGTGAAAGATTGCCGGTTATTTTGGGACGCAATGGAACCAGCCGCTTGGAGATCGAACACATTGTCTATCAACCTCAAAAGCTAAGAGAAATGATGTCTGCCGGGGATCTGCACTTGGGTTCCGGGCGTGTGAGCATATCAAGCGCCGCTGTGCCACAGTTTCCCGTGCCGACAGGCCCCGTTGCGATCGTGGCAGAGACGTCGGAGGACCACCAGGCGATCCAGAGTCTTTTGCAAAGCACACGGGACAGAATTCTTAACTTGACGGACCGGTACGGCCCTTTCCGGATTAATTTTCTTGAAGACATCGTGCGTCCTGTGGCGGCGTTATCCCGGCAAATAGAAGGGGGGAACGGTGTCACTCCTCCCAATCCCAATTTATTGGTTGGACGGACCGTCCGTCTTTCCGACGACACGGTCATCAGTCCCTACGACAAACTTTATACGACCGTAAGCCGTTTTCTGTGGAACGGCGGCAATGGAGATCGGCGGAGTTTCAAGTCCGAAGCGTTCATCCCCCCCCTTTCGGAGACATTTTATGTTTCTGGTAAGACCCGCGAAAAACTCGCGGAAACTCTGGATGAAATCTCTGCCAATTTTCCGGAATTTGTAAACCCGGAGCTTACCCAAAGACTGCGACAAGAAATGCCCACAGCATCAAAAGGAAGGTTCGTTTTTAGGGATGACGCCGCTCAAATTGTTTATGAAGAAAAGGAAACGGGATATAAGCGCGGATTGCGGTCCGAAGACGTTGCGGGACTTGTGATCAGGGATCAGATGATTGCCTTACAGCGGCGGGATCATCAGATCGGGAACGAGCCCGGCCGCCTGGACGTATCATTTGCCGGACAGCAGGATGAAACCGATCAAGGCCCGGAGGCCACGGCATCGCGTGAATTTCGAGAAGAACTTTTGGGCGGACGACGTCCAGTTCCTGAGGGAGTGGTCTTTCGCCCGATCGGGTCTCCGGTTCAGCTGGAGATCACGCACGAAAGCGAGCAAGGCCTGTCCGTTCGTAAAAAGAACACGACAGTTTACGGGGTTTTATTCAAAAACGAGTTTTCCCGGGATGATTTTCTTCCCGGGGGCAATGCGGCTGAGATTGTTTGGATGACCAAGGAAGATTTGGAGAAAGAATTGAAGCAAACTCCGGGCCGCTTTACCGCCCGCGCTTTTCAATTGTTTACCAAACTTGGTTCCACAGTTGCTTTTTCTGAAGGGGGAGTCAGATCGGAAGTCCGCGTCGCGCGCACGGGGGCCGGTATTCATATGCCGCCGGCTGTCATTTCGTTGCCCCGCGCGCCAGCGGTGTTGTTTCAGGATGATCAAAAGATCAGTCCCGCGCCCCAGATGCCCGAACAAATCCGTATCCTGACGGCTATTCTTGTGGCTCAAAAAATTCTCGCGGCACGTGACGCGGAGCTTTTGNNTCTTTTGCCGGAACTGGAGGCCTCTTTGCGGGATGCCGCCAGGATTGCGGAACGTGTCGCTCCCGCACTTTCCTCTCTGTCTGGCGCTCATGATGTCCCGATCGAGGAGTTGAAAGCTGGATTGGAGGCGTTGCTCCGTCAGGAACAAAGCGAGATCCTCGCGGACGATCGCATCGTCTTTCTGGATGCGGGGACAATTTCGGAGGAATATTTCGACAGGATCGTGAGTTCACCGTTTCCCGTCGTCATCTTGTTTGATCGTGATCACAAAGAGCTTTATGACCGCCTGACTAAAGAGTCGTCTCGTGCCACGAATGCTTTTTTGATTTATACGCCCGATGGCATCAACAGTTTTATCAGGAACTCCCTTCGTTCCGGGGCAGTAGCGGTCACGGCTTCGCCGCGACTTAACGGCATTTTAGCCCGTTTCCGGGAACAAGGAAAATCCGAGGACATTGCCCTGATCGCAAGTAGCCGCGCCGAAAGCCAGAAAATCGAACAGGATTATGTCGGGCACCGGTATTACTTTACNNTTTACGGACGAGATGCTTCATATTGATCCGGAGCTTGTCGCTTATTCGCTTGTGTTACTTTTGCGAAGCCCGGAGCTTTTCCGCTACGGAAAAGGACGGTATGCCCAGGATGTTGTGTCTTTGATCGGGCTTGTGATGCAACAACTTGCGGAGGAATTCCAGATTCGGCTTAAAACTGGTAGCGCCGCGTGATTTTGAGGATATTTTTAAACCAGATTAAAAAGAAAAGGAGTGCAGGTATGGAAACAAAGGAGGCGTTAATCGTAGCGGTGAGGTCCCAGCGGGATCTTCTCAATGGATTAGTGGAGCAACTCGAAATGAAAGAGGTCCTTACAATGGAGGATTATTCCTATTGTGAGAGTTGCGCGGGTGAGGTCGCCCAAANNATGATCCAGGGTGTTTCCCTAGCCAAGATTCTTGGCGTTGCCCGTTAGGGCCTGAAGCGTGAAAATGCCGGCTCGATTGAAAAATACACTGATTCACACGGAATCTTGTGCGATATGGAGCGCGTTTGATCAGGAGTCCAAAGAAATCCCTTATGTTTTACGCGCGGGAAGGCATGTGGATTCATCCAGGGAAATTTCGGATGGATTTCTGGACAGTCGGTTGAAAGACTCGCTCAAAATGAAGTTGTAATTTCCTACCTCTGGCAGGGATTTTCCCCCTTCGACAAGACAACGGTTTTCCGGGATTTTACTAATCTTTTACATAAGTATCCCCATAATCCACTATAATAGCAACAATTAACCAAGAGAACGGGGGGACTATGGGGAGGAAGAAAGGGAAGTTCATTCTCGGAATCGATTTGGGCGGGACAAAGATCTTAATGGGTCTTTTGGGTCGGCAATTTTGTTTAAAAAAAACCGTCAAGCTTGAAATGGACGGCAACCGCGGGGAAAAGTTTTTTTTCAACAAACTGATTGACGGGGTCGAGGAGGTCCTTGAGGAAACCGGTTCGGATTTGAGTGATCTTTTGACGATCGGCATCGGCTGTCCCGGGATCATCGATACCCATAAAGGAATCGTCAAAGTTTCTTCGAATGTCAGTTTCTTTAAAAACTATCCTTTGGCGGAGAAATTAAAATCAAAATTAAAGGTGCCGGTTCTTGTCGAAAACGATGCCAATGCCGCTTTGTTCGGGGAACAACAATTCGGCGCGGCACACGGGTATCGTGAAGTGGTCGGGGCTTTCCTCGGCACGGGCATCGGTGGGGCGCTTATCATCAATGGGCATCTTTACCGCGGTGTTTCGGGAGGTGCCGGTGAGATCGGTCAAATGTTCTTCACTATGCCTTCTTGTTCCGGCTCTGAAATATCCCGCCAGAAAGTCGGCGCCCTGGTCGGTCGAAACGCGATCGCCTCGGAAGCGGGGTTTCTCTTGCTACGGCAGAAATGCCCGCATTTGCTTGATGAGATCGGCTATAACGTCAAAAAGATTCGTAGCGGCGCTTTATCCCGTGCCATTAAAGCGGGAGATACCGCCCTGGAAGCGCTGATCCGAAGCCGTTCCCGGTGGCTCGGAGTTGCGCTCGCGAACGTGGTGAACGTTTTAAATCCGGAACTTGTGCTTCTTGGCGGAGGCATGATGGAGGCGATGGGCCAGATCATTCTTCCCGAGGTCCGTTCCGGGATAGAGGCTTACGCCCTCAAGCCGCTGGTGAAGGTTCTTAAAGTTGTTCCCTCCAAGCTCAAGGATAACGCGGTCATTTTGGGGGCCTCCAAAATGGCCTGTGAAGTTTTGAAAACGACCAAAAAATAAGGCGCGCTATGCCCGATCAGGAAATTTCCACTAAACATATTGCTGCCGTGATCGATATCGGGACCATCGCGATCCGTATGGTGATCGCCGAGGTTGGGAACAAGAACGAGATTCGTTATCTGGAGCAACTCCAAAAGCCGGTTCGTTTCGGCAAGGACGTTTTCAAAACGGGACGCCTGAGCAACGCGGCGATGCGTCAGGGCGTCAACATCCTCCGGGATTTTAAATCCGTGATTGACGGCTATGGGATCAAGCGAGTCCACGCGATCGCCACGAGCGCGGTCCGGGAGGCCCAAAATCGGGATAATTTTATCGATCAGATTTATGTCCGTACCGGCATTGAGGTCGAAATTCTGGAAGGGGCGGAGGAGAATCGTCTTGAGCTCGTGGCCGTCGAAAACGCGCTGGATGAAAAAATAAATCTTGAAAAAAAGAATTGCCTGATCGTTGAGGTGGGTTCCGGCAGTACCGAAATGATCCTTATGGAGCAGGGACAGGTTAGCGTGACGCGAACGCTGACGATCGGATCCGTGAGGTTGCCGGAACAGGGTTTGGCCGCCAAGGGAGATGAGGATTTCATCCAGCGTGTCCTAAAAAAAAGCATACGTGATATTACAAAGAACGTGGCGCGTGAAGTCTCTATGGAGCGAATCGATACATTTATCGCCCTTGGAGGCGATATGAGGTTTGTATCTCAGCAGTTACTTCCGGATACCGTGGACCGGTTTACGGTTCTTGAAAAAAAGGAGTTTGTCGGATTTGTGTCAAGGATAGGTAAAATGACCCCGGAGGAGATCGCGACGCNNCGCACTTCTCTTTTATTTAAATTTCCTGAATGAAACTAAAGCCGAGGAGATCATTATCCCCAAATTAAGTATCCGGGACGGTCTGTTGCTCGAAATAGCGCAACTGGTTTCAGGTTACCGAAGGACTGATGTCGCGAGGCAGGTCCTGAATTCCACTCATCATCTGGGCGCGAAATACATGTATGACAAGGCTCACGCGGTTTGCGTGGCCTCGCTGGCCTTGAAACTTTATGATCTCCTGGCAAAGGATCACGGCATGGGTTCCCGCGAGCGGCTCTTGCTCGAGGTTTCGGGGATACTCCATGACATCGGTATTTATGTTTCTCCGTCAGGACACCACAAGCATTCTTTTTATTTAGTAGACGCCGCTGATATTTTTGGACTGCGAAGGACTGACAAGAATATTGTCGCCAATGTCGTCCGATATCACCGTCGCGTGCCGCCGCGCGAGACGCATGTTCCCTATATGTCGCTCGCGAAATCAGACCGGGCCATCGTCTCGAAACTGGCCTCCATTTTAAGGGTTGCTGACGCTCTGGACACCGCTCATCAGCAGAAGATCCGTTCTTTTACCCTGGAACGATCGGAAGACGCTTACGCTCTTTGGGTGCCGAAAGATATCGGCGATATTTCTTTGGAGCGCGAAAGCTTGCGCCGTAAAGGGGATATGTTCGCGGATGTCTTCGGAGCGCCGATCGATCTGAAACAGGGCGTGTCGCCGGTGGATTGACCTATGGCGGATAGCGTTCTTCAGGAAAAATATTTTGACCGGGAACTGTCATGGATCCGGTTCAATGCCCGGGTTCTCGCGGAAGCGATGGACCCTTCGAATCCTCCCCTGGAGCGGCTGAAGTTCCTCGGTATCGTCAGTTCTAATTTCGACGAATTTTTCATGGTGAGGGTGGCCAGCATTCCGGAAACGGCGCCTCTTTTTTTAGAAGTTTACCGGCAGGCGTTTTCCCTGCTTCGGAAGCAACAGCTTTATTTCAAAGAAGTGCTTGCCCCTGNNGGAAACGGCCGGCATCGTAAGGGTTCTTCCTCACGCGTTGAGCGAAAAACAACAGCTGTATCTGAAAAATCTTTTTCTGAATGAAATCCTTCCGCTCCTCACCCCGTTGGCCGTTCATGAAAAGCGGCCGTTCCCCAGTCTGATGAACCTGAGTCTTTACCGGGTCTTTGAAGTTCTGGAATCTTCCGGACAGGACGCGGTGCGGTACGCCTTGGTCGAGATCCCGAAACAATGCCCGCGAATGATCACGCTGCCATCCGAGTCCGTGCATGCCTTTATCCTCATGGAAGATGTCGTCGGTTTTTTTGCCCAGGAGCTTTTTCACGGTTTTATGATCGGGCGCCAGGGAACGTTGCGGGTTACGCGTGGCGCGGAATTCACGATCGACGAAGAAAAAGACGAGGATTTCGCGGATCTTATGAGTGAAGCTTTGAGGGACAGGCGGGAAAGTCCGGTCCTTCGGCTTGAGGTGGACGCTCCGGATGATATGACGAACCATTTGAAAGAGAGCGCGGGCGTTAAAGATTTCCAGATATTCAAAGGCGAAGGATGGCCTGATCTCAAGGGTATTTCTCAACTGGCTTTTCAACCCGGGTTTGAGGCGATCAAACGTCCGGAATGGGTCCCGCGGCCGGTCTCTGAAATGACGGAGTCCAAAGATCTTTGGGGTTTGTTGAAAGAAAAAGATATTCTGGTTCATTATCCCTATGACGCTTTTAGCTCCTTTCTCCGTTTTATATCCGCCGCGGCGGAGGACCCCGATGTCCTGGCCATCAAGCAGACGCTCTACCGGACGGGTCATCATTCCCCGGTCATTGAAGCGCTTGAAAAAGCGGTGGAAAAAGGAAAACAGGTCACCGTCCTTGTGGAGTTAAAAGCCCGTTTTGACGAGGGGCGAAATATTGAAGAAGCCAGGCGGCTCGAAAGAGCGGGGGCTACGGTTCTCTACGGTGTGGTCGGTCTCAAGACACATTCCAAAGTCTGCCTAGTGGTGCGCCGCGAACCCTCCGGCATCAAGCGTTATATGCACTTCGGAACCGGGAATTATAACGAAAAGACGGCGCGGATTTATTCTGATCTTAATCTTTTTACGAGCCGGGATGATTTTGCGGCCGATGTGAGTTCCTATTTCAACCTTATGACGGGATTTTCGAGCCCCGGGCATTTCGCGAAGCTCGATGTCGCCCCGTACGGATTGCGACGGAAATTGCTGAGAATGATCTTTCGGGAATCCGCGCAAACCACCTCCGAACGTCCGGGGCTGATCATCGCGAAAATGAATTCCCTTGTGGATAAAGAGATCATAGAGGCGCTTTACCGCGCTTCCCAGAAAGGGGTCCGCATCAAACTGAATGTCCGTGGGATCTGCTGTCTTCGTCCCGGTGTCAAAGGCCTGAGTGACAATATCGAGGTCGTTAGCATTGTGGATATGTTCCTTGAGCATAGCCGGATTTTTTATTTTTTGAATGGTGGGGAAGAGGAAGTCTATATTTCCAGCGCCGATTGGATGCCGAGGAATTTTGACAGGCGCCTTGAACTTATGATCCCCGTCGAGGACGGAAAAAATAAAAGAGAACTTGTGCGGCTTCTGGGCCTTTATTTTAAGGACAATGTCAAAGCGTGGACGCTCCAGCCGGAGGGTGAATATCGGAAGAAGGAAAGGGGAGACGAGAAGAAATTCCGCGTGCAGGAATTCCTTTGCCAAAAAGCCATCGAGAATGATGCGTTGCAGAGTAAACGTTTGTCGCTGGAGCTAAAACCGCAAAAGCCCAAAAGGTCTAGCGCGGAAAACATGCCGCCGTAAGAACGGAGTCCCGACCCGCTTCCTTCCTTTTACCGCGATTTTACGCGTTTACCTGCCGGTTACTATTTGCGAACGGTAATTTCCCCTTGGAGGGTTGAAAACACGACATGGCCCTTATTTTTCTATGCAGATGTGTCGGGGTAATATAAAATTCCCTCAGTACGTTCGATAAATCATGGTTAAAGAGAAAGGAATGAAACTATGAAAAAATTAGCAACGATTTTTTTGGTAGTAGCGTTGATTGTCGCGGCGGTGCCTTCACAGGCGTTTGCCGTTAATACGGCGACCCATGGCAAGATCACCGGGAAAAGCGTGGTCTCGGGACTTTGTTCATTCCTCATTTGGCCCGGAATTGGTCAGTATATCAACGATAACGAAACGAAGAAAAACTGGACCCACGCGGCCATCGGACTTTTTCCGCCGTTCCGGTTTTGGTCGGGTTGGGATGGCTTGATCAATCGTCAGGGCGGGCGCTGGGACGGGAAGATTTAATAAGAAGCGAGTCGATCTTTTCCTTCCTTGCCCGGACATATCTGGGCAAGCGGGAAGGTCGGATGTATAAATTCCGGGGGGCAAGCCATGGAAGACCAAACGAACCGTTTCAGTTTTCTCAAGAATACCCAGATCATTATCCTCGGGCTTTGCATTGCCGCGGCGACGATTGTTTCCAGCGTCATTTTCTCGAAAGGGTTTTTATCCGTCACGAAGTTCATGCGGGAGCAGATCACGGTAACGGGCTCGGCCCAGAAGGCCATCAAAAGTGATTACGCGGTCTGGACCGGGGCATTCGCGAGGCGCGAGATTCTTATGGCGGATGCCTTCAAGAAACTGGGCGAAGACCTCGCGAAAGTCCAGAAGTACCTGATAACGCAGGGAGTTTCTGAAAAGGACATCATCGTCAACCAGATCGAGACCGAGACGATCTATAAGAAAAATGAAAAAGGAAACAATACGAACGATATCGAAGGTTACCGCCTGAAGCAAACCGTGGAACTTCGCTCAAATGACGTTGAGAAGATCGCGCGTATTTCGCGGGAAGCCACGGGCCTGATCCATGAGGGGGTTGAGTTTTATTCAGGGAGTCCGGAGTATTTTTATACCAAGCTCGATGAGCTCAAGGTCGAAATGCTTGCCGAAGCCACGGAAAACGCGAAACTCCGGGCCGAGAACATGGTCAAGGCGACAGGGAGCAGGATCGGCTTCATGCGCTCCGCCAGGATGGGTGTCTTTCAGATCACGCCGGTCAACTCCACCGAGGTATCGAGCTGGGGAATGAATGACACAAGCTCTCTTGAGAAAAAAGTCACCGCGGTCGTGAGCGCCAGCTTCGCAATCGAATAATTCAAATTTCTCCATTCCAGATAGATTCCCGGGACATATTATCTTTAGAGAGCATTGGCGGGACCATTTTGACCGGGGGGTGTATCCCACTTTAGGCAGTT
>DCTJ01000090.1:6612-8960 GCA_002329545.1 Candidatus Omnitrophica bacterium UBA1443 | reverse complement strand
GTCAGCAAAATACATTACAGCATGCAAATTATCTAAGTGATTTTAGTTGTTTCCATTCGGAAGACATTATGGCATACTGTTGACCGATTTAGTCAACGCAAGAGGTGGCCATTGACATTATCCCAATTGCTTAAAAAAACAAGGTCCGATCNNATCATGCTTACCTCAGCCGTGTAGAAAATGGAGCGGTACCGCCGTCTGATCGTTTATTAAAAAAAATCTCTAAGCTCTTTAATATAGACATTAGTCAGCTTCGACTTTCTTCTGGAAAATTGCCTGAAGATCTTTATGAGATTCTCACTGAACACCCTACGGAAGCAGCTTCCTTTTTGAGAGAAAGGTTCGCTGTTTATAATTATGAAAAAAATGATACGCTGAACAATGAGGACAAATCATTAAGACCAATTTTTGAAACTAAATTGGGAAAATTATATCAATGTGATTGTCTCGATTTATTACCATCGATTGGGACAGAAACAGTAGACAGTGTTTTTGCTGACCCGCCGTTCAATCTAAATAAAAATTATGGGGCAAAGGTTAACGATGATTTAGCAGAAGAAAAGTATTTGCGCTGGTCTTATCAGTGGTTAGAAGAATGCTGCAGGGTTTTAAAAATAGGTGGTAGTTTATTTGTTTACAATATTCCTAAGTGGAATATTTATTACTCCTCTTTTCTTAGCAAACGCTTAACTTTTCGCCATTGGATCGCTGTAAACATAAAACTTTGCCTGCCCATTCCTGGCCGTTTGTATCCTTCTCATTACAGCCTGTTGTATTTCAGTAAAGGCAAACCTAAGACTTTCAATAATATTCGCGTGCCAATCCCAACGTGCCGTCACTGTAAAGGCGAAATTAAGGATTATGGTGGTCACCGAAACAAGCTGAATCCAAAAGGACTTAATTTAACGGATGTTTGGGATGATATTCCGCCGGTTAGACATAAAAAATACAAAAACAGATCAGCAAACGAACTTTCAGTAAAGCTATTAAACAGAGTTCTTTCTCTTTCCACAAATGAAAATGACTTGGTGCTCGATCCTTTCGGCGGGGCAGGTACAACTTTTTTTGTAGCGGAGAAATTAAAAAGAAATTGGATAGGAAGTGAAATTGAAGATTGTTCGCCGATTATCGAACGCTTCAGTCGGGAACTTATTATCAACTAATCTAAATCAACGCCCTTCCGTCGGTGCCCTTTCGAATCAGCGGGACAGAAGCATCTTCCCGATCATGCTCGATAACAATTATCGCCAAAACGCCATTATTCCATGTGCGCGCCTTCCAAAGATCGAAATAATGTTCAAGCTCGGAAATATTGCCAATCCGATCGGTCAAGAATCTATACAGTCTTCTTGAAGGCACAATTAATGCGCCACCGATTAAGTCATGTTTCATATTCCCAAGAAACAAACGATTTATCGCTCTATGACTTGAGGATATATTTCCCGTCTCCCATTCAACTCCAAAAATCTGGCCCCGAGCTAACGCTTTAGTCGCGTCAAGGCGTAATACATTACTTCTCTCTTTTGTATTCCAGCCGCAGTTTTTTAGCGAAAGCATAAAAGCTTCTTTAATCGGAACAACGCCATTCCCATCTATACGAGGATTAATGCAAAAAAATCGCTTTGAGAAGGCCAAACCACCGCTGCTATAGCAGCTTTGATTTCTCTTAGTATTTTCCGCCAGGCCGTAGATCTCGAAAACGCCCCTTGCTTAACAAGATATTCGATTTGGACAATCTTCATAAGAAAAACATCCGCTCTAAATGTTTTGATTACTTTTAAAATGACGTCTTGAAGAAGTAACGGCGTATTTTTAGATTTGCTTTAAATCTTTCAATTCTCTGTTTCCTGAATGATGTAAAGCCGTGATCATCCTCTGCATACACAAGGAGGATGACATGAAAAAAGCTGTGATGTTTGTTGTAAGGTTAATTGTGATTGGGTTTGCTGTGTATCTGTGGATCGTAGGCGGCAAGATGATGGGCGAAGGAAAGCAATTGATTAAACAAGGCGACGAAATGATCGCTCAAGGCCCGTTGCCTCATATTAAAACCNNCCATGAGAATTGTGGATGACTCGTAATGTGACCTTACCGCGCGAGTTGCTGGATTTTAGCGATTTTCTCATCGATTGTCTTTCTTAGTTTAAAGGGGTTGAGTGTTTTAAAGAGTTTTTGCAGGGAAATTTTGTTTTTTTGTTGATGTGTTTGGATGCCAGAATTCTCTGGTAAGGGGTTTTTTGATTTATCGTGTCGTTTGATGGTTTTGGAAGCGACACGTTCTTTAGACAGTAGTTTGACGGAAGGGATGAAGAAGTTGTGGTAAAGGCGCCAGACGTTTTTATAGAGAT
>DCTJ01000090.1:0-6462 GCA_002329545.1 Candidatus Omnitrophica bacterium UBA1443 | reverse complement strand
ACTTCTGATTAGTCTGGGGAATTTCTGGGCCGGCCTGGGTCATTTGCTTTTTCAGAAAGCGCCTGTTAGACTCTGGTTTCCTGCGGCGTTGGGTTAATGTTGGTCAAAAGCGGTCAATTATTCGGGATCGTGGGTTTAAATCCTGCCCTGCTACCAGTCGTTAAAGAGCCGTTGGGGTTTTTCCGGCGGCGCTTTCTTGCTTCCGAAAGTGAACGGGAAGCACGTCCCAAATTAGCGTAAGAAAGAAGGATAAAGAAATGGAATACCGTTTTAACAAAAATCAGCCATCGCGTCTTTTACCGCTCGTCGCGGTTATTCTCTGGGCCGCGTTAATTTTCAGTCTTTCCTCAATCCCGGGCCTCCATTCAGGGCTTTCGAAGGATTTTCTGTTGAGGAAAATCGCCCACGTGACGGAGTTTTTTATTCTCTCTTATCTTCTTTACCGGGCGTTCGCGACCTCATTTTCCCTTAAAAAAGGACTGCTCTTTTTCTGTGTCGGGGGGCTATGCCTCCTCTACGCCATCTCGGACGAACTGCATCAGTCCTTCGTCCCGACCCGCAGCCCGGCTCTTATTGACGTGATGATTGATTCCCTCGGTTTTTTCGNNGATATGCCCCACCATCGCGACCAGCGGTGAAAAATGCGCCGCCTGCGACAGGGCCCGGGCGACCGCGTCCCTCCCGGTCACGATTGAAAAGCTCCCTGAGCCCGCGCCAGAACCGGAGCCTGGAAATTCCGACAAGTTGCGCCCTCATGCGGAGCCATAATCAAATTTCTCAAATTTTAAGCGCCTGGCTCCCGGTCATCCTGTGGGCCGGACTGATTTTCACACTTTCGGGAATCCCCCACCTTTCCTCGGGATGGCGTTACGATTTTTTACTCAGAAAGATCGCCCACGTCACGGAATATTTCGTTCTTACCCTCCTGACCTATCGAGGGTTAAAGCTTTCCTGGAACACAGGCCCCACGCCACTGAATCTCGCGACGATTGCCTTCGTGCTTATCTACGCCCTGCTGGATGAAATTCACCAGTCCTCTGTCCCTGGCCGGGCGGGAACCTGGCAAGACGTTCTGTTTGACGCCTCGGGCATCATCATATTTTTTCTTCTGTTGAAGATTTGGCGAGGAAAAATCCCCCCGTCAGAGGCCAATAATCCATGTCCCCCTCCCGAAGACCCAGACGGGAAATAGGTAAAAGACCGGAAATCTCCAAAGCTTTTCGTGCCAAATTCATGCCGATAAGGTAGAATTTGGCTATGGAAATCAAAGAGCATTATTCTCTGAAAGAACACCACACGTTCAAAATCCCCGTGCAGGCGCGTTATTTCACCGAGGCGCGTACCGCGGACGAAATCCTTGAGCTCTCGCGGCATCCTGTCTTTCGTAGTCAGGAAAAGCTTGTTTTGGGGAGTGGAAGTAACGTCTTTTTCACGAAAAATTTTGAAGGTTTGGTTATCAAGATCGCCATCCCCGGGATCGAAATCACAAAACGGCAGGACGCGTACGCTATCATCCGCGCGGGCGCCGGGGTCAACTGGCAAGAACTCGTGGACTGGTCCCTTCAGCAAAACTTCGCGGGCCTCGAAAATCTTTCCATGATCCCCGGGACCGTCGGGGCTTCCCCGATACAAAACATAGGCGCCTACGGGATTGAGCTGAAGGACGTATGCGAGGGGCTTGAGGCTATGGACCTCGAAAGCGGCGAAATCCGCGAATTTACCTCTGAAGAATGCCGGTTTGGCTACCGGAACAGCATTTTTAAAAACGAGCTCAGGGGGCGGTATGCCATCCTCGCCGTGTCTCTGAAAGTATCCGACCTCTCGGCTCCCGGCGTCACTTATCGGCCCACTGCCAGTTATGGTGACCTGAAAACAAAACTGGAGTCGATGGACCCCAAGACGCTTTCTCCCCGCTTGATCAGCGAAACCGTTTCAGAAATCCGGCGAACGAAACTCCCCAACTCCACCCTGCTCGGAAACGCGGGAAGTTTTTTTAAAAATCCCGTCCTGGCGGAAGAAAGGGCCAAACAGCTCATCAGGGAACACCCCCAGGTCCCCTGGTTCAAAGATTCCCAGGGAACTAAAATTTCCGCCGGATGGCTTATCGAACAATGCGGCTGGAAAGGAAAACGGGTGGGAAATACCGGCTGTTACGAAAAACAGGCCCTTGTGATCGTCAATTACGGCGCGGCGACGGCCAAGGAAATTCTCGCTTTCGCCTATAACGTGCAAAGTTCCGTCAGGGAAACCTTCGGGATCGAACTCGCGCCCGAGGTAAACATTATCTAGACCGCTTCTTCCCGGGCGTCTTCCTTTTGCCTTTCCGTGGGTTCTCTTTTTCCGTCTTGTCCGATTCGAGTTTGCGGATTTCGTCACGATAGCGGGCGGCCTTGTCAAACTCGAGGGCGCGGGCGGCCGCCTCCATTCTCGTTTTGAGAAACGCGAGATAGTTTTTCGTTTGATATTCGGACTTTGATTCATGGACCACGTCATGAACAAACTCTTCGGCCTTCTTCCAGCGTTCAATTCCTTCACGGATTTCCTTTATAATACCCGTCGGCGTAATGCCGTTCGCCCGGTTATATTCCTCTTGGACTTTCCGCCGACGCGCGGTTTCGTCAATGGCCCGCCGCATGGAATCCGTCACCTTTTCGGCGTACATGATCACCCTGCCGTTCACATGCCGCGCCGCCCGGCCCGCGATCTGGATCAGTGAAACGTCGCTTCTCAAAAATCCCTCTTTATCGGCATCAAGCACCGCCACCAAAGAAACCTCGGGCAAATCCAGACCTTCCCGGAGAAGATTGACTCCGATGACGCAGTCATATTTTTTAAGCCGCAGGTCGCGCAGGATTTCAACCCGCTCAAAGGCGTCAAATTCGGAGTGAATATAGCTCCCCTTAATCCCAAGGTCATTGAGATAGCGGCTTAAATCCTCGGCCATTTTTTTCGTGATGGTCGTGACAAGCGTCCGCTCGCTTTTTTTCACCCGGTTCCTGATCTCTCCGATCAAATCGTCAATCTGGCCCCGCGTCCCGCGAACTTCAATCACCGGGTCCATCAATCCTGTGGGACGGATGACCTGTTCGACCACTTCGGGGCAACGCCCCATCTCGTAAGGCCCGGGAGTGGCCGACACGTAAAGACATTGTTTGATCTTATTTTCAAATTCGGGGAATTTGAGCGGCCGATTATCCAGCGCCGAAGGAAGGCGAAAACCGTGATCGACCAAAACTTTTTTTCGAGACGCGTCTCCGTTATACATTCCTCGGATTTGGGGGATGCTCTGGTGGGATTCATCAATGATCACCAGAAAATCGTCCGGAAAATAATCAATCAACGAATAAGGCGTGGAGCCCGGAGCGCGCCCCGAAAGGTGGCGCGAATAATTTTCAACTCCTCCGCAGTAGCCAACCTCCTTGAGCATTTCCAGATCGTACAGTGTTCGAGACTCAAGCCGTTTCGCCTCAAGGTCATTTCCCTCCCCTGTCAGTTTTCTCACCTGGGCCTTCATTTCCTGTTCAATGGACACGAGGGCGCTTTCAAGCCGCTCCGTGGGCGTCACGAAGTGCTTGGCCGGATAAACCACGAGTTTGTCAATTTCCCGGATCGCCGCGAATTTAACGGGATCCAGTAGCGTGATTCTCTCGATCGCTTCCGTGCCAAAATCAATCCGGTACGGATTTTCCCCGTACGATGGGAAAAGATCGACCCTTCCGCCGCGCACCCGGAACGACCCGCGTTTCAACTCGGTGTCCACGCGCTCATACTGGAGTCCAATCAGCCCGGAAAGGAACTTGTCGCGTTCGGCCAGCTCCCCCCTGGCAATCGTGATAAGCAGGCCTTGCCAGTCCTCCGGGGCTCCAAGCCCGTAGATGCAGGACACGCTTGAGACAATGACGCAATCTTTGCGGGAAAGAAGAGAGCTCGTGGCCGAAAGACGCAGGCGGTCAAGGTCGTCATTAATCGAAGCGTCTTTCTCGATATAGGTGTCCGTGTGAGGGATGTAGGCTTCGGGCTGGTAATAATCGTAGTAGGAGACAAAATACTCGACCGCATTTTCGGGGAAAAAATCTTTCAGTTCGGAATAAAGCTGGGCGGCCAGTGTTTTGTTATGCGAGATGACAAGCGTCGGTTTCCCGAGTTTCGCGATGATCTGCGCCATCGTGAACGTTTTTCCGGAACCGGTCACGCCCATCAGCACCTGTTCCCGCTTTCCCGCCTTGAATCCCTTCACCAGCTTTTCAATCGCCTGCGGCTGGTCGCCCTTCGGGGTCATGGCTGATATCAATTTGAAATGATTCATATTTCACCCTAAACCCGATTTGCCGTGGTCCGGAGGGAACGGCAAAACACCGTGTTAATCAACTAAAAGGGAGAAATCAACAGCTTCGACGGAGTGCGTGAGGGAACCGACCGAGATCGAATCAACGCCGGCCATGGCGTATTGACGGACATTATCGAGGGTAATTCCGCCCGAAGCTTCGAGAAAAATTTTGCGGGTTTCCCTGCGAACGATTCCAACCGATTTTTTCGCCTCTCTCGGGGTAAAGTTATCAAGCAGAATCACCTGGGGTTTCAGCTGAATCGCCTCCCAAAGCTCCCCAAGACTGCGGACCTCTATCTCGAACTGCCCGGGACAGTTTCGGAGTTTTTTGAGAGATCCGTGAATCCGGTGGTTTTCTTTCACGAAAATATATTCATCAAGCCCCTGCCGGTGATTTCGCGCGCCCCCCACCTGCACCGCGACTTTTTCCAGTTCCCTCCAACCCGGCGTGGTTTTTCGCGTATCAAGAATGACGACGGGATACTTTTTGACCTTGTCGACAAAAAGCCGGGTTTTGGTCGCGATGCCCGAAAGATGACTGATGAAATTCACCATCGTTCGCTCCACTTTCAAAATGGAACGAATGTTCCCGTGCATCTTGAACACGACCATTCCGGGCCGAAACCTGTCTCCGTTCCGGACTTTGAATTCCAGCTTCACGGCAGGGTCGGCGATTCTAAAAAGCTCCCTCACAAGCCTCTGTCCGCAAAAAATCCCCTTTTCTTTGGCGATCACGCGGGCGCTCCCCCGGGCGTTGGCGGGGATAAGCAGGTTGGATGTCACGTCCCCCCGGCCGATATCTTCCCGAAGCGCTTCCCGCAGAAAATTCAAAGTCCGCCTTGAAACCGGCAGGGAATGGCCATGGATCCCGCGATCGGCGCGTGAGGCCTTAGTCGAGACCGGCAAGTTGTGCTTGGTAGGATACAAGAAGTTTTTTCGCATTTTCAAGTTTCTCTTTTTCTTTCTCCAGGACATCAGCGGGAGCTTTCTCCGCAAAGTTGGGGTTGGCAAGTTTTTTCTGGATGGAGGCCAGCCAGGTTTCGGCCTCCGCCATTTTTTTCTGAATTCGTTTTTTCTCCATTTCGAGATCAAGAAGCCCTTCAACCGAAATAAAGACGTCAAAATCCGCGAACGTATTGGCGACCATCGCTCCGGTTTTCTCGAATTTGTCGACTAACTCAAGACTGTCAAGTCTGGCCAGCGCCTTGACTTCCCGCTCAAACTCCCGGAACGTTTCCATGACCGGTTTTTCCTTGCAAGCAATGACGGCTTTAAGTTTGGTCGCCGGAGGAATTTGAAAACGCGCCCGAAGATCGCGAATCCCGCTTACGGCATTCTGTAAAAGGCACACTGCCTTTTGGGCTTCGGAATCATGAAACCGGCCTTCCGCCTCACGCGGCCACTCGGCGAGCATGATGCTCTCTGGCCCGCGGCTCGTTACTTTCGCGTTAAACTTCTGCCAGATTTCTTCCGTCATGAACGGCATAAAAGGATGGAGAAGACGAAGCATTCTTTCGCATACAAAGAAAAGCACTTTTTGCGTCTCGGTTTTAAGGGCGATGTCCTGCCCTTGCGTCATCGGCTTCGCGAGCTCGATGTACCAGTCGCAGAAATCATCCCATACAAAATGGTAAAGCTCGCTCACCGCTTGGGAGAGTCCGAACTCCGAAAGGTATTTTTCAATTTCCGCCGTCTTTCCCTCAAGCCGGGAAAGGATCCAGCGGCTGAGTAGTGATAATTTCATTTCCCTAAACTGATCCGGATCGGTGGACGCGTCCTTCATGTCCTCCAGCTGGATCAGGACGAACCGGCAGGCGTTCCAGACTTTGGTGGTAAAATTACGCCCGACTTCGAATTTTTCGCGGGAAAGATAGACGTCCTGGGCGGAAAGCATGATCATGCTGTACCGCAGGGCGTCAGCCCCCATTTCCTCAATGACTTCAAGCGGGTCGATCGAATTTCCAAGCGACTTGGACATTTTGAGCCCGTTGGCGGCACGCACTGTTCCGTGGATATTGATTCGCCGGAACGGCACTTCCCCCATGAATTCAAGACCGGCCATAATCATACGGGCAACCCAAAAAAAGATGATCTCCGGGGCCGTAACAAGGTCCGACGTCGGATAGAATTTCTTC
>DCTJ01000063.1:31900-32114 GCA_002329545.1 Candidatus Omnitrophica bacterium UBA1443 | reverse complement strand
AGGACGAAGTCCGAAGAATCTCAACCAAGATCCTTCGCTTCGCTCAGGATGACGGCGTGCTTAAGATAACGCTTTGCTCAGGATGACGGCACCCCGGGGGAAAACATTCCCGCTCCATCATTCCCCAAAGCATCCCTTCCTCATCATCCCCAAAAACGTCCCACCCTCGTCATTCCCAAAAACACCCTTTCCTCGTCATTCTGAGGACGAAGTC
>DCTJ01000063.1:15165-31889 GCA_002329545.1 Candidatus Omnitrophica bacterium UBA1443 | reverse complement strand
CTTCGCTTCGCTCAGGATGACGGCACCCCGGGGGAAAACATTCCCGCTCCATCATCCCCCCAAAACATCCTTACCCCGTCATTCTCAAAGACACTCTTACCTCGTCATTCTGAGGACGAAGTCNNCTTCGCTTCGCTCAGGATGACGGCTTGCCTAGGATAACGCTTCGCTCAGGATGACGGCTTGCCTAGGATAACGCTTTGCTCAGGATGACGACTTGCTTAGGATAACGCTTCGTTCCCAACGGGTCCGAAAGACCCTCTGGGTCGCGGACATGATGGCAACATCCCGAAAGCTTGAAAAATCGTCTAGTTCTTCGGCGCAAGCGGATGAGTCGAACTCGTCTCATCCCAACTCCCGTTTTCAAGAAACAGGACAATGGTCGTACCGTGATATCTTCGAGGGACATTGTTCCCTGTACGCGTGGCCGTGGCTCGTCCTCTTGTGGCGTCGACAGCATAAGTAAATCGACCGGACTTGGGATTATCGATTCCGATTTGATTCCAGGTGGCATCATTAGTCACGGCGCCAAGGGCTAAAAATTTACCCATGTCCGCGTGATACGATTTTTCCCCCATCCGAATGGCATGAAGCGTACTGATCGCTTCTCCCACGACCGCCTTTTCCTTCTGGGGAAAAAGTCTCGGCATCGCCAGCGAACCCAATATCCCGAGAATCACCATCACCACCAAAAGCTCAGCCAGCGTCAAACCTTTTGTTTTCGAGCTGTTCTTCGCCACAAGCACTCCTCTTGCCATCCAGCATAAAGTCCGGCTCTACCGTAACGATAGAGCCGGACCTTCAGAAAAACTCACAATTCTCAAATGCCAAAACTATCCGCGTTTTAATCAATCTCTAAACGTGTCCCGCAAATCAGGTGCAACCGATAGTTGTATTTCCATCTTTCACGGCGGTGTAACCAGCACCACACGTAACGGTACCGTTTCGGTTGAATGTTATTGTTTTATTGGCACCACCAATCCGCGTCGCCACACAGTTAGCGTTAGTGCATGTGTAGTTATACTTTGATCCAGTTTTGATTTGAACGTTCAACTTGTCTTTAATCAAGGCATGAGTGTTAGCTGCTGTCCAGGTAGTACCACCAGTAAGATCCATTAGCTGGTTTTGGGAACGCTGTAGGACCCCAAGAGTCTGCATCGCTTCAGCGACAACAGCACGCTCAGTCTGAGGCAACAACTTGGGCATCACAAGAGACGCCAACACCGCGATAATAACCACCACAATCAGCACTTCAATAAGGGTAAAACCTTTTTTATTCATAACCTTTCTCCTTTTTTGAATTTCAACCACATCAAGAATGTCCCTTACAATAGCAGGGAACCTCGCAAAATACAACGATCGCATCAGTGTATTCTGCAAACCACTTCACCCGCTTTATCACATCCCCCCTCTTGTTGAGAGCTCGATAATCGGGAGAAACATCGAGACCACAATCACGCCGATCACTCCTCCCATAAAAACAAGCATGATCGGTTCCAGCATGCTGGTGAGGCGTGCCAAAAACGCATCCACGCGTTCTTCGTAATAGACGCCTAATAAATCCAGAAATTTATCAATCTGACCCGTCTCCTCACCGACGGTCACAAGCTGGGTCATAAAAACAGGAAAAAGTTTCCGCGCTTCAAGTTGCACACCCAGTCCCTGGCCGGTTCGAACCCGTTTAATCACTTCCTTAAGCCCCGACTCCATGTAGGAATTTTCAACAAGCCTTCCGCAGATTTCAAGTGCCTGGAGAATTTGAACGCCTGATTTTAAAAGCGTGCTGAGCGCACGGGCAAAACGAACGACGGTGATCTGGACAAGAAGAGGACCAAACAACGGGACATTGAGTCTGAAGAAATCGAATGAAAGACGGACTTGGGGCGACGTTTTGACAAGATATCCGAGAATCATAAAAGGGACAAATGCCAGCAGAAGAAGGTACGCCTGATTTCTCACGATATTGCTCAAGCTGATGACAACCTGGGTCAATGCAGGCAAAGTCATGTTTTGCTGGGCAAAAATCTCTGAAAACTTGGGGACAATAAAAATAAGCAAAAAGGTCAGGGCCCCGACCACGGCGCACGATAAAATCGCAGGATAAAAAAAAGCGGTCAAAATCTTGCCTTTGATCCGGGTTGCCGATTCCTGGTATTTGGCAATCTCTTCGAGACATTCGGGAAGTTTTCCGGTCGCCTCCCCCACCTCGACAAGGTTCACCCAGATCCACGGGAAAACCTTTCCCTGATTTTTAAGCCCCACACCCAGCGGAGAGCCGCCCGAAACCGACTGAGAGAGTTTCTGAATCACGCTTTGGAAATAGGGGTTCGGTGTCCCTTTCCGGATAATCTCGAGCGAGCGAAGCAACGGGATACCCGCTTTTAGGAGGGTGGAGAGCTGGACAGCAAAAAATATGAGTTCTCGGGTGGTCACCCCTTTCGAAAAGAGTCCCTGTCCCCCTTTGGGGGCACGATTAGTCTGATGCCCCTTGAGGTGCCCGGCAAAGATTTTGGAAACACCCGCAGACTCCTGTTGACCTGCCTGTTTGATGGAGACAACCAGAAAACCCTGGTCCAGAAGGCGTCGGGCGCACTCGTCCTTTGAACGGGCCTGGATAGCCATCTTTTTGAGCTCAGCAGGGTTATCCCGTTGACGGACTTCACATTCAAATTGCTCGAGTGATTCTTCCTTCCCACCCGGGAAAGACTGTTTATTCATAGGCCACACTCAAAATTTCATCGATCGTCGTCAGACCTCTTTCAACTTTTTTCATTCCATTCTGAAAAAGGGTTTCGTATTTTTTTTCTTTCTGAAGTCTGCGTATTTCATCCAGATTCGCGTCTTTCACAATCAACCGGCGAAAGTCCTCATCAATCAAAATCACTTCATAAATTGCGGCGCGCCCCCAGTAACCGATTTGGCGACATTTCGGGCACCCTTTAGCTTTGTAAATAGTATCGGCACGGATACCATATTCTGAACGTTCTTTGTCACTCGGCTTATAAGGCTCTTTACAGTCGGGGCAAAGCACCCGAATCAGACGCTGGGCGGCCACAAGCGCAAGACTGCCGGAAACAAGATAAGGCTGAATTCCGATATCAATCAGCCGGGTCACTGCCGTCACGGCATCGTTCGTGTGCAAAGTGGACAGCACCAGATGGCCGGTCAGCGCGGCGCGAATACAAATTTCTGCCGTTTCAAGGTCCCGGGTTTCCCCCACCAGAATCACGTCCGGGTCCTGCCGCAAAAACGCCCTGAGGCCGGAGGCAAATGTGAGTCCGATGTCAGGTTTCACCTGCACCTGATTGACCCCCGTGATCTGGTATTCCACGGGATCTTCGATCGTCACAATATTAATGTCCGACGAGTGGATTCTGTTCAACCCCGCGTAAAGTGTGGTGCTTTTTCCGCTCCCCGTCGGACCGGTGATAAAAATCAACCCATACGGCCGAACTAGCGCGTTTTCAAACAACTGCTGTTGTTCGGGCTCAAACCCGAGAGCCTTGAGATTCAGGAGATCCATGCGCTTGTCCAAAATACGCATCACCACTTTTTCCCCGGAAACAATCGGAATGGTCGAGACACGGACGTCCACGCGACGACCTTTATAGGAAATCGAGAACGATCCGTCCTGGGGAATGCGTTTTTCGGCAATGTCCAGTTTGGAAAGAATTTTAATACGGGACACAACCGCGCTGTGAAGTTCCTTCGGCGGAGGCGGTAATTCATAGAGGGCGCCATCCACCCGATATCGCACGTTCATTTTTTCATGAAAAGGCTCAATGTGGATATCACTCGCCCGGTCATCCAGCGCTTTCTTTAACATCACGTCAACCAGCCGTACCACCGGAGCCTGACCCGCTTCCGCCATCGCGGATTCAAGATCCAGTTTCGTCTCCTCTTTGCTGGGCTCAAGTCCCTGGGAAGCTTCGTCCACTTCGGACGAGGATACAATCTCCTGAAAATCCGTCGCGCTGTAATAAAGCTCGATCGCGCGTTTAATATCAAGTTCCGACGAAAGAACCGTCACGATGTCCAGACCCGTCATTTTTCGAAGATTATCCAGAAAGATCAGATCCGGCATTTTGCTGGCCGCGATTTTGAGCGCCCGTTCTTCTCGTGAAAGGGGAAGAATTTTATGCTCAAGGGCAAACTCCTTCGGAATGATTTCCTTGAGGCGCTGGTCGCCGCGGGGGGTAAGCTGATCCGGGGCCAAGAATGAGATGCCAAGTTGTTCCGAAAGGGTCATCCGGAGATCCCCTTCGCTGATGTACCCGAGGCGGATCAAAACCTGCCCCAAAGGCTCCTTGGTTTCTTTTTGGTCGCTCAGGGCGCGTTCAAGCTGATTGGGAGAAATCAGTTTCTTCTCAATCAAAAGCTCGCCCAGCATACTATTCAGTCGCATAAATTTTCCAATTCCTTTTCAGGGTCGGTCAATTAACGAACCCAGCCGGATTTCGTCCTCAGGTTTCGTAGGACAAGGCTGTCTGATCGGATTTTGCGATCTTCTCGTCCAAAGTATCCATTGTCGCCGCCATCAACCGTTTACGAACATCAAAATAGCTCTCAAAATCAATGGGGGGCTCTTCCCCTTCTTCAAGACGCTTGTACCATTCTTTTTTCTTCACCTGATAAAAAGGCGCTTTTTCATCGTCATAGCGAATCCGCTTGTCCGGAACTTTCTTGGACATAAGCTCGGAAGGGTCCCGAATGATATAGGGACTCAGGAAAAGGATCAGTTCGCGGTCTTCAATCGTCCGGGTTGTGTTTGTAAAAAGCGCTTTTCCCACGACCGGAAGGTTCCCAAAAAATGGAACTTTGCGCTCACCTTTGCTCTGATTGCTGAAAAGCAGTCCGCCAAGCGCGATCGTTTGGCCGTCATTGACCATCAGCGTGGTTCGGGCGGTACGGACAGTCGTGTCCCCGGAAGGCTGGGCCAGAGTGATCGATGAATTATCCACCGTCGCAAAGGTCGGTTCCACCGTCATGGTAACCTGGTCCCGGGTGTTGATAAGCGGCGTCACCCTGAGAATCGTACCGACCTCGGCGCGCTCAAGACCGGTTGAGGTCGTTCCCGCTCCTTCCGCGGTGGTCACTGTGGTCGTTCCAATCGCGGCATTGGTCGCGATCTTGATCAGGGCGGGATGATTGTCCAAAACCAGAATCTTGGGTTTCGCCAAAATCTTCACCTTGTTCGCCTCTTCAAGGGCGCGAACGCTGATCTGGAAACTGCTAAAATCACGAGTGCCGGGTGTCGTGATGGGCCCAGAATTAATCCGGGGATCAAACTGGTTGGCGGAATCCTTGAACGTATTTCCGACATTGCTGAAAAAATCGCCGAAACTTTTTGTTTCTATCGTGGAGCCGCCGGAGCGAAAGGGCCAATCGGTATTTTGGACCGCCCCGGTCACCGTGCCCAGTAGCCCGTCAGTATCGCCCCATTGCACGCCCAGTGCCCTGTCCAGATCTTCATAGGTCTCCACCAGTAAAACATTGATCAACACCTGGTCCAGGGGACGATCCAGTTGGGCAATCGCGTCTCCAATTATTTTAAGACGATCTTCAGAATCCGTAACCACCAAACTATTAGTTCGGTCATCCACAGAGACAGATCCTCTGTCGGAAAGTATTTTCTCGACCGCTTTGTAAATCGCCGAGCTTTCAAGATCAATTTCTTCCTGATCCTGCGAAAGAGTGACAAGCCCACTCCCGCTACTGCTCCCCGTTCCCGACCCACTACTACTTGAACTGCTCGAACTGCTCGAATCCGCCTCAATTTCAAGCGCCTTGGTTACACGGACATAATAAAGTTTGAAAACCCGGGTCATAAGTGGCGGCCTCTCGGGCGAGTCTGCCGACGCGCGAAACAAATAGATACTTCTTTCGGGGAGAAAATCATAACTGACATTTGAACCATAAGATATCGCCTGAAGCGCGTCTTCGAGGCTGACATTATCCAGGGTCATATTAACTTCCCGCTCAGCCACCTCCTTTCCCGCGACAAAGTTGATCCCGCTCAGTGAGGCAATCACGTTCAGTACATTGATAAGCGGAGCGGCCTTAAAGTCGAGAAAGAATTTACCCGCCTCCGTTCTCTCCACCTGCACTTTAGGTTCTACGCCCTGATCTTCTTCCCCCAGAGCGTAAACCGGCATTGTCCCACAAAACAAAACAGTCAAGGTAACCGCCACGATGATTTTGAATTTATTTTCAGACATGGCTTATTCTCCCCTTTCTTGGGAAACTTTTAGCCCATAAAACTTACGGGGCATCATAATATTATGAAACTCATGCTACGACTGATTGTCTGGCTTTTTCCCTGCGTTCCCGGCGTTGGCCAAGCCGTTTCAGTTCATCGTCAGACAAGATATATAAAGTACTGCGAACTCCACCCATCTCGATTTCGACCTCATTTTTCCGCACCTTGAGAAGCTTGATTCCATCACCTTCCTCACCTTCATAATAGACGTCACCATTCAAGATCGCGTAAGCGCTTTCTGAGCCAAGACCGATACCGTACAGTCGAACTTCAACAGTCTCTCCAGCAACTTGATCGACTGCCTGGTCTTCCACTTTAGGTGGCAAAAAGGGCGTGAACGGATCCCTGATGTCGTCTTGCAAATCTTTGATTTGTTCCTGGCGCTCCTGGCGTAACTTCGAAACCTCCAAATCAACCTGACCTTCCTGCAAGTCAACCTCGAGGTCAACCTGATCCTCTTGCAAATCAACCTCAGCTTCATCCGCATAAAGCTGAAAGGGATTTGCATTCAAAGCAACTAAAAAAAGTCCAAGGATCACAATCCTTTTCATGACCCGACCGCTTTCTTTTGTTTTAAATAAGTCACAATGACCAGTTTCCCTTGCAATGCGTTGACCGTGGAATCTTTAGTTTCTTCCATCAACAGCTTCGATCGAGTTAAACTGATTTCGGGAATATCCAATACCGGATGAATACTTTGTAAATCCTGCAACAATTTCAAAATTCCCAAAAAGGAACCTTTCAAGTCCACTTCCAGGAGGAGTTTTTCGTACTTGTCAGCGGGTACAATTTTGGGATTAATACCCTGAACTTCTACTCCATTTTTCCCGGAAATGTCCGAAATCCTGGCAATCAGCATCGACCGTTCCGAGGTTTCGGCCAGAACCGTCTCCGACTTTTCAATTTTTTCTCCCAACCGGACAGTTTCCTGATAGAGCCGTATTTTTTCTTCCGCGGTCCGAATTTCCTGACGTAGCCAGTTGATGTCACGAAGAGCAGGCTGAATCAGTACAAAAAAACCAAGAAAAGCGCAGGCAACGCCCAACGCGGCAACCATCAAAATTTCTTTATAGCGTTCCTTGATTACAAATCCTGTCATCCCCAACTCCCGGTCTATTCCCCAACCACTTTGAACTGCGTCATCACCTGTTCCATTTCTCTTTCCCTTTTAACCTCTTCCAGCTTAAACTCCGAAAAACGGGATTTGAATGCTCCTTCGCCCTGGAGTTGCTGGATCCACGCGTCAATAGCCGCCGTTTCTTGTTCAGCGTTACCGGTGACGCACCCTCCTCGCATGGTCATTCGATTCCGAGCGAGTTTACCTTTTCCCCCCGTGGTATTTTCAATCGAAATATAATCAATACGAATGACAGCTGGTGTGTTTCGGCCTAATGCCATTAGCAATTCCCCTGGCAGAGATTTCTTTTTTTCAAAATCCGCCAACAATTTCGCCTGGGAAGCTAACTTGACTTTCCGGGAATCCAGCGACTCGACCGACATTTCAACGACGGAAGAGTCCACGCCGGAACCCGGGCCCAGAACTTTCTGATACTCATGAGTTAACTTCCCCACATAAGGCTGAAAAACAACCAAACGAACCAGCAGAAACAAAACCATGACTCCCAAGGCACATCCCCCGAGGAGGGAATAAAACGATTTCGGTTTCATTCTCCGCTCGGCGGGAGGAAGCAACGCGGGCTCACCCATGAGAGAACTGTATCCTGCCGAGCGAAGCGCGAGCCCATAGGCGATAAAAATTGAGTCCATGATATCAGCGGAGAAAGGAGTGCCTTCCGGGAACGTCGCTAGGTCAAACCGCATGGCATAGTTGAAGGCATGTTCCAGATGTTCCACCCAGAATTTTAGGTCCCCGTGCCCTGCCACAAAAATCTGGGTCACGGCCTCTCCTCCCGTCAGCTTGTAAAAATAATCCAGCGACGCCTTCAATTCGTCAAAAAAATGGGACTTGTTCTCTTCCTGGTTCTCGGAAAGCAGAAAATCCCGAGACAAGTAAACAATCCCTTTGGACACAAACGTCAAGTTGACATTACCGTCCGACTGGAGTGTCACAAACCCGCACGTTTTCACTTTCTGGAACATATTGAGAGAGGCAAAAACACGACCCACGGCTGAGTGAACCGGTTCAATCATGAGAACCTTGGCTGAGGCTCCCCGCAAATCGCTTAGAGCTTGCTGTAACACTTCTTTTTTAATCGCGGTCGCGGTGATCGAATAAACGTTTTTGTGGGTTATCTGCTCATGATAATCAAGAACTGACTCCGAAAGCTTGAAAGGAATATACCGGCTGGCTTCAAAACGAACGGCATCATCCTTTTCTTTTTTAGGAACGGCGGGNNGCGGCGGGCATCATGAAATGGCGAGTCACAATATGGAACGGGCTGACTGAAGCGGTCACGAACGCGCCGGGCTCCTTGATCGTCTCAAGAGCTTTGCGAATCGCCCGGGATTCGGGGGACAACTTCCTGAGCTTGTGCGCCTCTTTGCCGACCGCGGGCCCGTCTCCCCCAGGGTTAACCGGTTCGATCGCGTAGGCCTTGACCTGGGGTCCCTTGACCGTGCTCACGACCGAAACCGCAACCACATTATCCCGTCCTATGTAAACTCCAACACCTTTTGACATACGCCGGTTATTTCCTATGGGTAAAAATTACTCAGCCGCGCTCCACGATCACATGATCGCCTTCGGTGATTTCCGAGAAACTCAACGCATTAAACAACGACACACCCGCTACTCCGGGATAAACCTGCTCTATTTTTCCCCGCGTAATGACTTTTTCATTTTTTAAAAACCGAACCCCCTGCCCCGTACGAACTCCGTGCCTGGAACCGACATCCACCACAACAAATGCGTATCGGCTATTTACGGCTATCACTTTACCTGATACCGTTCCCGTATCCTCCAAATCGGACGGCGGCACCGCAATGACCGCCAGTTGCCTATATTTCTCCACATTCCGTTGGGTCATCGCTAATTGCGCCCGAAGATCCCGCAACGCGGTCTCGCGTTCAACCAGGGTTTGTTGTAAAGCATCGATTTCGTTCTGGTAACGCAGGGCAAGCTGAAAAACTTCGTCTCGATATTCTTTTGGGTCCAGACGAGAGCCACCGGCATCCTCCCGATTCTCTCGTAAATTCCCCCTTAAATCCATTAATTGTTCTTTCAAACGCCGGATGGTCTTTTCCTGATCCAGAAGAATGGTCTCCCAAGCCGCTTGACCTTCATCTCCAAGTCCCGCATCCGACGTCAACGCCGTCTCGCGATTCGCGCCCTGGCTCAATAAATAAAGTGACACCCCCGCGACCAACCAGGGAATCAGGGGCCACACTCTTCGCCAGACAGACTTTCGCTTCGGTTTGCGCTCGTGGAAATCGGAGACTTCTTTCCGGAGGGGTTGAGATTCCGCCTCAACATTAAAATCAGATTTCGAAGTACTGGGATCGAGGGGGATTTTCGATTGAAAAAGATTTTCTTCGGCCTGGAGATGCTTCCGGATTTTGTGGAGATCGCGCCTGCGTAAAAATCCGGAACCGGTTTTTACCAGATTTGGTAAAACCCTCCAAGGAGATCGGGGAGCTTTCCTGTTTGAGTTTGCAAGAGAAGACGTCTCAATCTGCTCAATGACCCCTTGCGGATTATCCGGTTGTGTTTCGCTCAAGATATGATTTCCTTATCCTGGACAGGCCAGATACATTTATCAGATCGAATGATACTACACCTGGTTCCATTTCAGAAATCATTTTTAAAAAATCCGAGCTGTCGCTGACCGTTCCTCACTTCTTTTTTTTAGTTTTTTTGGCTACGGCGGATTTTGACTTTTTCTTAACGGGTGTTTTCTTGACAGAGACCGCGATTTTGGGTGTGGCCACGGGAGCCTGAATTTCTTTAGTGGGTACCGTTCCACGCTGTTTGAGATGCGACGGAACGGAAACACCGGACGCGATATCCTTGGGACGATGACCCGCCTTTCGGATCGCCCAGCACTCGGGGCAGTAAACCGGTCTGTCGCCGCTCGGTTTAAAAGGAACTTCACATGTTTTGAGACAATCCGCACAAACCGCCTGATAAAGTGATCGGGGATTTTGAGGATGAAAACTCTTGCCGGGATGGACCGAGAGCTGGGAAGGGTGACTGACCGAGGAATGCTGAAATCCCTGGATGACCTGTCTGATTTCCGAAGGGAGATTCGACACCCGGCCGGAAACCTGATCCATCTTTTGCTCCAGGGCCCCAAGCCTTTCGACGAGCTTCATCATCGCGGTCACGAGATCCGGCGTGACGGAATGACTGGTTTTGGAGCGTGCGGCTTTCTTTATCTTCTTGGCTTTTGTCATAGAGTTTTCGCTCTCCTTTACCCGGGTTCAGTTAACCTTCAGAAAAGTCGCCAACAATTCCCCATAAGTCCGCGTCACGGGAAATTGAGGAAATTCCTTCGCGATTCTGGAAGGCGGGCGGAAAAACGCGCCGAAATCCGCCGCCTTGAGCATCGTCACGTCATTGTAAGAATCCCCGGCCGCGATCACCCTGAAACCCAAAGACTTAAGTCCGCGAACCGCCCGTTCCTTACCGTTTCTCTGCCGCAAAACATACCCGGATATAAATCCATCCGAATCCGTCTTAAGCCAGTTACAAAAAAGAGTGGGCTGATCCAGTTTTCTCATCATCGGCCCGGCAAACTCATAAAAAGTATCGGACAAAATAATGACCTGGTAACGCTCCTTGAGCCTTTTTAAAAAACCTTTCGCCCCGGGGATCGGGGGCATCGCGCGGATCACTTTCTGAATATCACGAAGCCGGATTTTTTCTTTTTTCAGAATCCCGATCCGGTACTTCATGAGCTTGTCATAATCGGGTTCATCCCGGGTCGTAATCTCCAGCTCCTTCACGCCCGTCCTCTTGGCCACGTGAATCCACACCTCGGGCATCAACACCCCTTCCAGGTCCAGACAGCAAATCATGACGTCTCCTCCGCGTTCAATTTAAAACACATCCACTTCATCAAAATTTTCGCGCGTGAAAATCCGCGCCGCATGCGCGGATTATATCCAAGAAAATGGGGCGGGGCTACTTTTCGTTAATTCTATCTGTTACTTCCAGGCGATCAGCGCTTCACTTTACCTCACAGGGAGGCATGAGATAACGCTGGACACGAAACTTCCAGCCGCCGATACGATCTGTTTCCTTGGAGCCCGGAGGAGAAATCTCAACCCGGCGATCAAGAACCGCCTTGGCCGCTCTCACAAATTCCGGAAGAATTTCGTCCTCTTCTTTCGTCTCCCCTATCGCCCGCAAAACCTGAAGCAATCCCCAGCCTTCCCCTTGAGAACGCTCCGTTTCGAGAACTCCTTCTCCCTTAAAATTGATGTAGTCGATAACGGCAAGAGGCCCGTAAGGCGCACCAAGAATGCGGCCGAGTTTCGCCTCAATCAAAGGTCTCTCCTCATCGGAAACCGCGGACAGGATATCCGGCAGTGTTTTACGAACCCGCTCGACAATAAATTGCGTCTGGAGATCCCGGGTCACCAGTAAAAAATCCCGGAGGCTTTTCATTCGCTCACTCTGGCTATCCCGCAAAAAAGAATCCCGATCATCCCACGGAAGGTCCTCGCAATTTTCCAGCCACTCGGGAAGAGTCTGCCCGTGCCTTTTCATGAAAAGGAGCAATTCAGGAAATGTTTCCCGAAAAGGGCCGCGCCGGCCCCTGGGGTACCAGATCGCGTGCACGATCCCAAGCGAGGCAAAATCTTCATCGGCGGGCCAGATAACCAGTTTCTCCGGATNNTAAATGACCTTCTGAAGACAAGCCATTTCGTCGTCATCAAGTTCAACCGTGAAAGCCGCCCATAAAGGTTCCGTCATCAGGCACAAACAAAGCATTCCGCACGCAATTTTATGGTTTAGGAACATTCGGTTCATTTTTTCCTTCGCAGGACGCGCGCGTACGAAAAAACCATTAACGAGATAATCGCGACCCAACTCACCGTTATAAAAATCCAGCCTGAAAGCTTCATGGCTTCCTCCCGAGTTTGGAACGTCCCGTGGATTTTATCAAAGGTTTCCCGCCCGATTGAACCCTGGACGCCTTTTGCCGGATTGATTTTATTTTCTCCAAAAGATCCAGGACGGCGCCAGTTTCACGCAGACGGTACCTAGCCATCGTCCGTTGGCTTTCGCCAACATAAATGGCCACATCCGACCGGCGCAAAACGGCAAAAGCATCCTCATCCGTTTTGTCATCTCCGACGCAAACCGTCGTTAGACCTTTCCGTTGCGCCGGAGTGAGCGATCGGAGAATAAGTTGAAGCGCCCGTCCCTTGTCGGAACAACCCCGCCTCGGCCGTATTTCCCAAACTTTTTTCCCGGGCCGAATTTTAAAAAAAATCTTCGCCGAAAAGTTGCTCCAGACATCACGAAAAATCCGCCGGGCCTTCGCCACCGCCGAAGGTGAAAGATTCCGGTAATGGACGGTCGCGCTGTAAGTCTTGTTTTCGATCAATACTGCGGGGACATTTTTCATCGCCCGCTTCAGCGCGTCCGTGAGTTTTAAAATGAAACCGCGGAGCTGGATGGCGTGAGAATCAATCTCGGGATGACCTCCAAGATTCCGTTCCAAACCATGATTTCCCACGTACCCTAACCCTTTTAGACCAACCTGTTTTTCCAGGTCCCCCAGGGCCCGACCGCTCATGATAACGATTTTAACGCCGGGCATTTTCGAGAGTTTTTTCAAGATGATTCGCGCGCGCGGGTGTAACCGGGCGAGAAATGGCCGGCTCACGATCGGCGTCAAGGTCCCGTCATAATCCAGACAAATAAGAAGATTGGGCGAAGAGGCTACCACGTGGATTGTTTTATCGTCCAGCGCTCTCAACGTCATGAGATCCCCCCTCCTAGAAAGACCTTACAAGCTCGGTGATCATGTCAGCCGCCCACCGGTAAATGTTGTGTTCCTTGACGATGCTCCGCATCTTCCGCATCCGCTCTTTTCTTTCTTCGGGTAACATGGTGAGCGCCTGATGGATGGCCTCCGCCGTTCCCTCGATACCGTAAGGATTCACCAGTAGCGCGCTTGAAAGCTCATAACTGGCTCCGGCAAAACGGCTTAAAATCAAGACGCCGTCCTCATCCTCACGCGCGGAGACAAACTCTTTGGCCACGAGATTCATTCCGTCATGAAGGGAACTCACCAGACAAAAATCGGCAAGCCGATAGAAGTCGAAGATTCTCTTCTGCCCGTGATGTCCTTCGAGAAAGAGGATGGGACGATAATGGCCTTTTTGAAAACGCTGATTGATCTTCTCGATCAATTTTTCGACTTCCTTCAAATGAGACTGGTAACTTCCAATCAACGTTCGGGAGGGGGCGCCCAATTCGACAAAAACAAGTTCTCCCTGCAGATAGGGATATTTTTCAAGAACCCGTTCGATAGCCCAAAATCGTTCCAGAAGTCCCTTGGTATAATCAATCCGGTCAACGCCAATCCCGATTTTCTTTCCCTTCAGGCCATAATCCTGACGCAATTGCTCGAGGGGATCCCGATCCGTTTCCTGGACTGCCACATTAGGGGCTCCCGAGACACTAACCGGGAAGGAACGCACGGTGCTTTTTTTTCCTCCCCGCGTAACTTCAAAGTTCGTCCAGTTAATTTTGCTTTCCAGAGCGCGGTCCACCGTATCCAGAAAATTATTGCAATGGAACTGGGTATGAAATCCAATCATGTCGCTCCCAAGCATCCCCTCAAGAATTTCCTCCTGCCATGGACAAATGCCGAACGCTTCCGCGTTAGGCCAGGGAATATGCCAGAAAAGCGCCACCTTCGCGTCAGGTCTCCGCTCTTTGATCATTCGCGGAAGAAGGGCGAAATGGTAATCCTGGACGAGAACGATGGGAGGTTCGTCTCCAAACTCCTCCAAAATCGCGTTCGCGAACTTCCGGTTTACTTCCTTGTAATAATTCCAGTCTTCCATCCGGAAAACGGGCCGCACGTGACTGATATGACAAAGCGGCCAAATACCTTCGTTGGAAAAACCGTAGTAATACCCTTGTTCTTCTTCCGGCGATAACCAGACGCGCTTGAGCGTAAATGACGGTTTCCACGGCGGGACTCTCACCTTATTTTCCGCATCGACGGATTCCTGGTCGGCGTTACCGGCCCCATGGGCAATCCACATACCCCCCGTCGCCTGCATCACGGGATCCAGCGCCGTCACCACACCACTCGCGGGAGTAATGCACTCGATCCCGTTCCCGTTCCTTCGGTGAATGTAAGGCTCCCGGTTGGATACTACGTAAAACTGCTTATCACGAAATTTTGTTTTTAAATAATCCTTGAGCCTCTCCTTCGTCCAGATGGAGCCCCGCTCATTCGCCAGTCGCGACTGTTCCACCAGATCCAGTCGCGCCGCCTTCAGGCTCGCCGCCATGTGGACCACCCCATAAAGCAGTTTTTCGATTTCCCCTTGTTGCTGAATTCCCCGGGATGTCGCGCTCTCCATCCCAAGGTTTTTGTGAATCATGGAGGCAATGCGCGAAATCGGGCCGGTTACGTTCCAGCGGATCACCAGGAGGGAGACAATCGAGAGAATTCCCGCCAGAATAGAAAAGGTCAACGCGGAATTTTTCCAAAATTGCCGGATCTGAAGCACAATAAAAGTCCGGTCATGGATCAGTCCCAAAGCTCCCACGACCTGCCCGTCCCTGATCAGAGGAACCGCGTGGTAATTAACCTTCCGGCCATCCCAATGGCTGTTGAGATCGAGAGGAAGATTTTCATCCATGACCTTCATCGACTCTTTTTTGAACCAGTCTTCACGGGAAAGATGGGGCGGAAAAGCGATCCTCTGTCCGTCTTTCATGTCCACCACAAGACCGATCAACCTCGTGTGACCCTGGAATTTTTCAATAAATTTCTGGATCCGCGAAGGCTGGTCGGTACGCTCAAGAAGCGTTTCGATCGCCTCTTTAAATGTTTTGGCCAGTACGGTCGCGCGAAGTCTCAGTTCTTCATTGAGCCGTTTTTCTTCACTTTTCGCCTCAAAACAAGAAAAGCCCGCGACCACGATGACCGTGGCGATCAAAAGCGAAAGAATCAGGCGAAACGTAATTTTCATGACATGATCCCATCGATCCTCCGGTTAGGCGTCCCGTTTGTCCGGATTCTGTCCTGTCCCCCAGTAAAGAAGCCGGTGCGGAAAAGCGATCTGGATCTTTTCCTGATCAAATCTCGCCTTGAGACGGCGGCGAAACTCCCGGGCCACCTCCCATTGTTTGATCGGAAGCGTCTTCATGCGAAACTTGAGCGTGATCTGTGAATCCGAGAAATCGTCCACCCCGAGCATTTCCAGATCATTGAGAATTAAATGTTTGAAATAACCGTCCTTCCGCATTTCAGCGCCAAGCTCTTTGATCACTCGAATCGCGTGATCAACATCCGTATGATACGCAACGCCCACATTGAGAAGCGCCTGGGAGTATTCCTGGGTAAAATTAATCACGGTCTTGATTTCTCCGTTCGGGATATAAATCACGCGTCCCTCCAGATCTCGTAATCTCGTATGACGGAGATTCACGGCCTCCACGACTCCCCCCAGTCCCTCAATCTGCACGACATCATTGATCCGGAACTGCCCTTCAACGAGAATAAAAATTCCGTTAATAATATCCCGGATCAGATACTGTCCGCCAAACCCAAAAGCCAGTCCGACCACGCCGGCGCCGGCCAAAAGAGGCGCAACATTGATTCCCCAACTGCTGAGTAGCATATAAATAACGCAAAGCCAGATCAGAGTCGCGCCAATCCATTTGAGCAAGTGCGAAAAAGTCTTCATCCTGAGAACATCTCCACTCTCGCGAATCGCGTCCGTTTTGGAAATCGCTTTTTCAAATTTTTCAAGGGCAAGCCGGAGCAGGAGTACGAGAACCCACCCGACCACAAGTATCAGAACAGCCTTCAGGGTTTGCGTCACCCAGGGGGTTTCCATGATTTTTTCCATCGTAAGGGATTTATCCATGATTCAATCCTTAAAAGTTTGAAGGTTTCAGTGATGATCTAAAACATTTTTATGGTATCTTCCCCAAAAGCAGAATGCAAGAAGAACCGGGCAAGCGGCAAAAAAACATTCCCGAACCTGATCTGCCGTTCCCGTCAAAAGCGGAACGCTCAAACTCACTGTTTACACTCTTCTTTTCCCAGGCTCCGCGCCGCGATTTCCCCGAGGCCGGATCGTTCCGGTTTAAGAGCGAGGTAAGTAAGAATAATTCCCGCGCTGGACAAGAGCACTATCACGCCAAGGATTTTCGATAGACTAATTCCGGCATCCAGACATATTCCCATGAGGAAGGGAGCTATCGCCGTCGAAAAAACAATAGCGGTTGAAACCATGCCGCGGATGGAACCGAGGTGACGGGTTCCGTAAAGCTCGGCATAGAGGGCATTGCCGACGGTCA
>DCTJ01000063.1:0-15146 GCA_002329545.1 Candidatus Omnitrophica bacterium UBA1443 | reverse complement strand
CAGAACGGATTTTTCGCGAGCCAGAGGAACAAAATGCCCGACGTAAGCGGAATAAGGTTCAACGCGAAAATCTTTCTCGCCGAAAAACGATCCGTCAGGGGACCCGAAAAAAAAGAAAGGATCGCTCGGCAAATCGCGTACACGACAAAACCGGCCGGCAAGAGAAGAGGATCCCAGTTTTTCCAGCGGATCACGGCGGCGTGATGAAAAAAAAGCGCGGTCAAAACCGACGGCGTCACAAGAATGGGAAGCAGTAAAAGGTGAAACCGCCGGTCTTTCATCACGCGGGAAACGGGCCAGGAACTGTCTTTCGGATCGGGGGCGCTCAGATCTTCCCTTATATCGGGAGCCGCGCGACCGGGCTGGGGTTCGTTCCGGATCAGATACCGCGACATCGGAAGAAAAATCAGGAGAATCATCGCCGCAAGCGCCCACCATCCCTCTCGCCATCCAAACACGGTAATCACCGTTGAAATCAGTCCGGGAAGCAGGGATTCGCTCAAGGGATATCCGAGGTTAGCGATCCCGAGGGCCTGGCCCCGGTGTTCTTTTTTCAGGCGCGCCATCATGGTTTGCGACGCCATCGCGAGCCCTCCCTGTCCGAAATTGCGCACGAGAAAAAAACCAGCCAGTAGCATCCAGGGAGCCTGGGCCGTCGCGAGAAAAAGGCATCCCGCAAGCAACAAAACCCCGGCCACGGAAACAAAGCGGATCGGACGTTCATGATCCAGACGAAACCCCAGAAACGGAAGAAAAAAAGCGGAACTCAAAGTCCCCACGAAAAAAAGACCGGAGATCGCGGTTTGGCTTAATCCCAGTTCTTCACACATCGGAGGAATAAAAAAAGAAATCAGGTAGACTTGTCCCGGAGCGCTGAAAAAGGTCGCGAGGATTCCAAAAATAAGGAGTTTGGTTTTTTTTCGGATGAGCGCACGCACCTGTCAACCTTTGACGAAATGATTCACGGGACCGGCGCCACGTCCGAGCCCCGGCGCCGTACGAATGGCTTTCGTGACGAATCTTTTCGCGATTCGGATCGCCGCGAGAAGCTCCCGCCCTTTGGCAAGCTCGGCCGTAATGGCCGCGGAATAGGTACACCCTGTTCCGTGCGTATGCCGTGTCCGGATTCGGGGCGCCTTCAGAAGGACCATCCGTTTCCCGTCGCAAAAGACATCTATTGAATCCCCTTTAAGGTGTCCCCCTTTGAGTAAGACGGCCCGTGGGCCGAGCTCAAGAATTCGCCGCGAAGCCTTCTTCATGTCAGAAAGATTCCCGATACGAATCCCCGCCAGAATCTCCGCCTCGGGAATGTTGGGCGTCACGAGGGCCGCGTGCGGGATAAGACTTTTCTTCAACGCTTCGACTGATGAGCTGGCAAGCAGGCGGGCGCCGTGCTTGCTGACCATGACAGGATCGATCACAAGCGGGAAGCGGAATGTTTCGGCCTTGCGCGCGATGGCACGGATCAATCCCTCATTCCCGAGAGCTCCCGTTTTGGCGGCGCGAGGGCAAATATCTTCAAGAACCGTCTCAAGCTGTGAGATCACCTGCGCCGGCTTGAGTGGATGAACCGCGCGAACCCCGCGCGTATTTTGCACGGTCAGAAGAGACACGACCGCCATTCCATAGACGCGTCGCTGGTGAAAAGTTTTGAGATCTGCCTGTAACCCGGCGCCGCCCGACGGGTCGGAACCGGCGATCGTAAGAGCTGTTGGGATCATCGCGAAAATTCGTTTCCCTTCATTCTCAAGGTCATGCTTCCCCGGATTTTAGGAGGGAGAGACTATTTCAGTGTCTTTTTGAAAATTTCGATAAACTGCTCGGGAGAAACTCCCGCGTAAAGCTGGATCGTTTTATCCTGATTCGGCGGATGAACAAAAAAGGAGGGGTAGCCCATAACTCTGTACCGGGCCGCGATCGCGTACTCCCGCCGTCCTGACTCGGGATTGATTTTCACCTTAATAACATCCCGCATGAACTGGCGCACCCGGGGATCCGAAAGAATTTTTTTCTCAAAAACGCGACAATAAGGGCACCATTTGACATTGATGTAAACCGCCATGGGCCGACGCATTCGTTCATAATCGGCAAACGCCCGCTCATAGCCCTCCGCGTCCGAATACCAGCCCGTCGTCCAATCCCCCGTCAGTTCCTCGCTCGCCGCGCTCGACGGCTCCTCCACGGGAGTGACCGTTTCATTGACCTCAGCCGCGCACGATACCGAGGACACGCTCAGCCAGGACAAAAGAAAACACATCAAAAATTTCCGGAGTCGCATCAAGGCACCTCTTTGAAGGGTTAGTCCGTAAAAGTGACGTCGCGTATTGTATCAGAACCTCTAGAAACTGAAAGCCGGTGAATCTTGCCCCAGCAAAGAATCCATCACTGAGGCGACATCTCTCAGAAAAAGAATGATCGCGATCGCGATCAAAATGACCAGTATCGTCCAAGCTACCTTCATGAACCTTGAAAACTTGGAACTCTGCCACAGCAAGGGCACCGCGAACGGGCCAACCACCAAAAGCATGAAAACGACATAGGGGACAGAATCACCGGTGAATTTTCTCGGTTTTCCCACAGCCACCTGATAGGCGTCAACCGCCGAGGGAACCATGACAAAAAGACAGATCGGAGCGAGAAATATCAGGTTCAGCAAGGATCGGCTTGTCACAAGAGCGTACGCGAGACCCGCGCTCACGCAAAGTAGCGTCAGACCTTTCGTCCGGTCTCCGAGATAAATCTGCCCCATTCCCGGGACGAAAAAAGAAAGAACCAAAGCTATCCACTTGTTTTTCATGTTCATGTTATCTAAGGCCAAACGTGAAACCGGTTTTGACTTTTTCGATTAACTCAGGAAGGACTTCCCGATAATCACGGACCAGGCCAAAATCGGCATGGCGAAATATAGCCGCCTGGGGATCCTGGTTGATCGCGATGATCTTGCCGGATTCCTTCATCCCCGCCAGGTGCTGGATGGCTCCGGAAACGGCGACGGCCAGATAGACTTTGGGGCGAACTGTTTTTCCGGTCTGTCCGATCTGCCGGGCATAAGGGGCGCAACCATTGTCAACCGCGTGCCGGCTCGCTCCCCAGTCCGCGTTGATCCCCTGTTCCCTGAGCGCTTCCACAAGATCTTGAATCAGCCGGAACTCGTCACAATCCCCGGCCGGTCTTCCACCCGAGATGACAATATCGGCGACAAACAAGTTGTCGCCGCCCCCGGATTCACGCCGGGTCTCAAGCACTTCGACTTTAAAATCAGTATCTTTAAAAACCGGCTTGAATTCGGTCACAGTCCCCTTGCGGCTGGGATCACGCGGCAAAATCTTGAAAGTCCCGGCGCGCGCCGTCGCCATCTGAGGGCACCAAAAACCGATGATCGTCGCCAGTTTGCTTTCACCGTAAGTGGGCCGTATCGACTGAAGTACGGGATAAAAGACGGCTTTCTTGATCCGGTGAACGTAGTCCCCCACTTCAAGACTCGTGCAGTCGGCGGTCACACCGGCCCGCACGCGGCTCGCCAACCGGGGCGCGAGTTCCCTGCCTGACGTCGTGGCTCCAAAAAGCGCGATCTCGGGGCGATCATGTTCGATAATTTGCGAGAGCGCGGTCGTCGTCGGAAGGATAGTGTATTCCTTCAATCGCGGATCATCCACGATCACCACCTCATCGGCGCCATGTTCAATAATTTCCCGCGCGGCTCCTTTTATATCATGTCCAATCATCACGGAACACACCTTCGTACCAAGCTGGTCGGCAAGCTTGCGGGCCTGGCTCAAAATCTCGAGCGATGAACGCGCCGGCGTTTGTCCGTGCATTTCAACCCATGTCATCACGCCGCGCGCGCCGTTCCTGAAATCAACCTTTGGAAAACCGGAATCCGATTCGACAGCAACCGCTGTGTTCGCGCCACTGGCCGGGGCTGACCGGGAAGACCCATCCGCGACCCGGTTTTTCAAATCTTCAATCGCGCTCACGAGGCCATCCGTTAATTCCCGGCCGGTATGCCCCGATATCATGTTTACCGGCGGACGATCTTTCTGAATGTCAACCACCTTGGATACAAGGGTCGGGGAACCCGTCAAACCTACCACGGTCGAATCGGCGCCCGTCTGGTCAAGCGACCAGACTTCAATCTTTGTGTCGCGGGCCCGAACAGCGCCTGCTAGGGAAGGATGCCGCGCCGGAGTAGCGGTCGGAGCGATGGAGATGAGACACGGGATAGGCAGTTTCAGCACCTGATAACCACCCTCGATAATTCGCCGGACTTTCACGTGGTCGCCGAGGAACTCCACTTTTTCGACGAAAGTAGCCTGGGGGATGTCGAGATTTTCCGCGACCTGGGACGGGACATGCGCGGTATCCCCGTCGGTCGTCTGGCGTCCGGAAAAAATAATGAACGGGTCTTTGCAACCCCGTTCAAAACCAAGTTTTTTAATCAACGAAGAAATAGCGTATCCGGTCGCGAACGTGTCCGAACCACCCAGTTTTCTGTCCGAAAGAAGCATGGCGCGGTCATATCCCATGGCAAGCGCTTTCTTCAGGGACTGCTCGAAGCTCGGCGGCCCCATGGAAACCACGATCAACTCCGCGTCCGGCGCGTGTTTTTTTAGCTGGAGCCCCTGCTCCAGGCCGAACGCGCAATCCGCGTTAATCATGGACTTCGCTTTTGTCCGGTCCATAAGCCCGTCGGCCCCCATCCGCATTTCGGTCGGGAGCGGCACTTGTTTCATTAAACTGATGATTTTCAGACCCACTTTTTCTCCGTCACTTGTCTCGCGTCACAGGCCGCGCGAAAAACCCAACCGCGTGGCTCCGCGAAGCGTATCTAAAGGTTGTCGTATTCCGGCCCGTCACCGCCATACGGCACCGCCCATTCAACGTTGCCGAACGGATCTTTAATATCACAGGTTTTGCAATGCACGCAATTGGCGGGATGAAGGTGTATGTCTTTCTTTCCGGTTTTCGGATCCGTCACAACTTCATAAACATCGGCCGGGCAAAAGTACTGGCACGGAGCGCCATACTTCGGGATGCACACGTCACGGCAAAGGTTGAGATCGTGAACATGGCAGTGGCAAGGCTGTTCTTCATCGTGCTTCGAACCCGAATAAAAAACGTCCGTCACTTTGTCATAGGTAAGTTTTTTGTCATAAGACAAATCTTTTTCGTATTTTTTATTGAAAGTNNTGAAAGGGCGTTTCACGTCCGAAAGCGGGGTGTAACAAGCCGCGTCCTCATGAATTTTCATTTTACCGGACGGCGTAATTCCCCGTCCCCCGGTCACTATCTGGGTCCCGAAATGGAACGCGCCAAGAATCATTCCGTTCGCGAATCCCGCGCGAAAATTCCGGACGCGGTACAAATCTTTGTAGCCCGGACTCTCCCGGAATAAATCCTCGTAACGTTTTAACTGTTCGCTAGAGAAGTCATTTTTCAAAAACGCTTCAAACGCGGCCTTCGCCGAAAGCATACCCGATTCAATGGCCAGATGAATACCTTTCAGGCCCGGCATACTGAGAAATCCAGCGGAGTCACCAACGATCATCACCGAATCGTGGAAAAGCTTCGGGAGAGAATAAAATCCGCCTTCGGGGATCGTCTTGGCGCCGTATTTTAGAATTCGTCCCTTTTCGAGAATTTTCGCTATCCCGGGGTGTTTCTTGTAAAGCTGAAGCGCCGCGTGCGGATCAAAGGTTGGGTCCTTGTAATCCAGCGCGGCCGCGATGCCCAAGGCCACCGTCCGTTTTGTCATTCCATAAATAAATCCGCCGCCAAAGTGATTGAATGAAAAAGGATAGCCCAGCGTATGGATCACACGTCCCGGTTCAAACGCTCCCTCCGGCACTTCCCAAAGCTCCTTCACCCCGGTCGAATAGACCTGCGGGTTGAGGCCCTGGAGCTTATGTTTTTGAATAAATTTTTTGGCAAGACTGCCGCGCGAACCTTCCGCGAGAATCACAAGCCTGGCCAGGACCTTCGTACCGGCCTGATAATTATCCATGGGCTTGCCTTCTTTACTCACTCCCGTATCAATCATTTTCGCGCCAACCACGCGCCCATTTTCATAAAGGAGCTCTTCCACCGAAAACCCCGGGTAAACCTGAACCCCTTTTTTCTCCGCGATCTCTCCCAGATAACGCGCGATCTTTCCGGCAGAAGTGACGAAATTTCCCTTGTTGGACATGAACGGCGGAGCGAAAGGCATTTTGATCGCGGTCTTTGACGTGAGACGGTAAAATTCATCCCGGGTTACAGGAGTTTCGAACGGAAGGTCCTTGATCTCAACGCCGGGAAGCAATGCTTTCAAGGTCGAGGGATTGACCACGGCGCCGGAGAGAGAATGACTGCCGAGAGAAGCGCCTTTTTCGACAAGGAGAATGTTGATCGGCAGTTTCCGGGTGGCCGATTCATTGTGACGGGCCACCAAATCCGCGAGATGAATCGAGAATGCCAGACCGGCAACACCGCCGCCGACAATCAAAACATCTGTTTTAACACTGTTATTTTCAATCATGACGGACAAAATTCCCGCTGGTTGGAAGACTGGCTAAAGGAGGCGGCATTCTAGCATAAACCTAATTTTTTCAATGAAAAAATCACCGCCGGACACAAAGCGCAAGTGTCTTATTTCCGTTTTGCCAGAAAGTGCTTGATCAGGTGGGCCTGCTTGATTCCTTCGGATTCTATCAAAAAAGAATCGTGCCCATAGCCAGCATCGATCTCGCAATAGGTCGCGTCAATATTATGCATCTTAAGCTGACGGACCATATCATGCGACTGGACCGACGGATAAAGCCAGTCGGATTTAAACGCGATCACGAGAAAACGCGCGTGATCAAGGCTCCCCTTCTCAAAGAGCTTGTCTCCCGAAAGATCAAAATAATCCATCGCCTTGGTAATATAGAGGTAGGAGTTCGCGTCAAAACGTTTCACGAAACTTTGCCCGCGGTATTGCAGATATCCTTCCACTTCAAAATCCGGTGAGAACTGGAACCCGCCGTTGTCTTCCTTCACTCTGCGCGCGAACTTTTTCTCCATCGATTCATTACTCATGTAAGTAATGTGCCCAAGCATGCGGGCCACCGCGAGCCCGTGTTCGGGCAAGTTTTTACCGTAATAGTTCCCTTTTTGCCAGTCCGGGTCTGCCATGATGGCCTGGCGGCCGACCTCATTAAAAGCAATCTGCTGTGGGGAATGTTTCAGGGTTGCCGCGATCGGAATGACGCATTCAATCCGGTCCGGATAAAGCGCGGCCCACTGAAGGGCCAGCATTCCTCCCATGGACCCGCCAATCACCGCGTAAACCTTCCGTATACCCAACTGGTCGATCAACATAACCTGGGCATGGACCATGTCCGCGAGGGTAACCGCCGGAAATTCCAGCGCGTAAGGTTTTCCGGTTTTGGGATTCGTCGAAGAAGGGCCCGTGCTTCCCTTGCACCCCGCGATGACATTAGCGCATATCACGAAATATTTCTCTGTGTTCAGCGCGCGGCCCGGCCCGATCATGAAATCCCACCAGCCGGGGGCTTTTTCGCCTTTGTGCGACCCCGCCGCGTGCGCGTCCCCGGTAAAAGCGTGCATCACGAGAATCGTATTCGACTTTTCAGAGTTCAACTCGCCGTAAGTTTCATACGCCAGTGTCAAGGGAGCGAGAGTCTTTCCCGACTCAAGCTTGAGCCCTTCCGGAAATACATGAAATTTCGTTTCAACCGTTCCAAGACCTTTAGTCATCGCGCGCAATCCTCAAAAAGCCATGTGGACAAATATCGTTCTCCCGTGTCACAAATGACAGTGACGATGGTCTTTCCCTTTGATTCAGGCCGCCGCGCAATCTCAAGAGCGGCCCAAACATTCCCGCCTGTCGAAATACCGCCCAAAATCCCTTCCTGCTTCGCCAACTGCCTCGCCGTTTCTCCGGCATCCTCATTTTTCACTTTGATAATTTCGTCGTAGATCCGGGTGTTGAGAACGCGCGGGATGAAACCCGCCCCGATCCCCTGGATCTTGTGAAGACCGGGTTTTCCTCCCGACAACACCGCGGAATCGGCCGGCTCAACGGCGATAATTCTAGCAGAAGGCTTTCTCTTTTTCAGCTCTTCTCCCACACCCGTCAACGTCCCCCCGGTCCGNNCGGTCCCGACACCCGCGACGAAAAAATCGACCTTCCCTTCCGTGTCGCGCCAAATCTCGTCCGCGGTTGTTTTCCGGTGCGCCTCGGCATTCGCGGGGTTATTAAACTGTTGAGGCATAAAACTGCCGGGCGTGTTCGACTGGATTTCGGAGGCCTTCTCCACGGCGCCTCGCATTCCCTTCGATCCTTCCGTCAAAACCACTTCCGCTCCCAAAATCTTGAGAAGCTGGCGGCGCTCCACGCTCATCGTGTCCGGCATCGTCAGAATCAGCTTGTAGCCGCGCGCGGCCGCGACAAAAGCCAACGCGATCCCGGTATTACCGCTTGTCGGCTCTACAATGGTTCCGCCGGGCTTGATCTGGCCATTTTTTTCCGCCGCGTCAATCATCGCGACTCCTATTCTGTCTTTAATGCTTGACATCGGATTGCGGGTTTCAAGTTTGACCAGCACGTCAGCCCGCAGGCCTGCCGTTAACCGGTTTAACCGAACAAGCGGCGTATCGCCAACCGATTGAGTAATGTCTTCTAGTATTCGCGCCATAGGGCACCTCCTGGTTTACGACGGTAATGATATTCGAACAAGAAAACCAGGCTTCTGTTGAATCCGGTTTCCATGTTCTCGTAAATCTTCAAGCTTTTTGTAAGGCTTGGTCAATATCCGCCAGGATATCGTCAATATGTTCAAGGCCGATCGACAGGCGAATAAAATCGGGCGTCACACCGGTCGCGGCCCGCTCTTCGTCGGAAAGTTGCTGATGCGTCGTGCTCGCGGGATGAATCGCGAGAGTCTTCGCGTCGCCGATATTCGCGAGGTGTGAAATCAGTTTAAGGGAATCGATAAATTTCTTGCCCGCCTTGAGGCCCCCCTTGATGCCGAACCCGATGATGGCGCCCGCCCCGTTCGGAAGATATTTTTTTGAGCGCGCCTTTTCAGAACTGGAAGCAAGACCCGGATAATGGACCCACGCCACTTTGGGATTCTTCTCAAGGTGCCGCGCGACGCAGAGGGCGTTTTCGGAATGTTTCGGCATCCGCAGATGCAGGGTCTCAAGTCCTTGCAAAAACAGAAACGCGTTAAAGGGAGAAAGAGCGCACCCCAGGTCCCGGAGCACGGTCAGCCTGGCCTTGACGATATAAGCGATGTTCCCAAACGGTTTCAAGTGATCGACAAAATTGATCCCGTGATAACTCGGGTCTGGGTCCGCGATCAGGGGAAATTTCCCATTCGTCCAGTCAAATTTCCCTGAATCGACAATCAGTCCTCCGAGCGACGTCCCGTGTCCTCCTATAAATTTCGTCGCTGAATAAACGGTCACGTCGACACCGTGATCAAACGGCTTGAGCAGGTACGGCGAGACCGTATTGTCCAGCACAAGAGGAATCCCGTTTTTACGCGCGACTCCGGCCAACCCCTCCAGATCGGCCACGTCAAGTTTGGGATTACCGATCGATTCGGCATAGATCGCTTTGGTCCGGGGGGTGATCGCTTTCTGAAATCCCTGCAAATCGTTCGACTTCACGAACTTCACCCTGATGCCAAACCTCGCGAAAGTGTAGTGCAGAAGATTGTAGGTTCCGCCGTAAAGGTTATCCGCCGAGACGATTTCGTCGCCAGCCTGCGCGATATTGAGTAGCGCGAGCGCGATCGCGGACTGGCCGCTTGAGACGGCAAGCGCGCCCACTCCGCCATCCAGCTGGGCGATTCTCTTTTCCAAAACATCGGTCGTGGGATTCATAAGCCTCGTATAAATATTTCCGGATTCCTTCAGTCCGAATAGATCCGCGGCGTGGTCGGTACTCTTGAACTGGTACGACGTGGTCTGGTAAATCGGCACCGCCCGGGCTCCGGTCACCGGATCAACGGTCTGTCCGCCATGCAATACGATAGTTTCACTTTTAAATTTCTTTTCTCTCTGGCTCATAACGTTCCCTCCGCTAACGGTCGTTTAAGGTAAAAAATTCCCTTCATCAAATAAAATACATATTCGCGCATTCCGAACGAATCTTTTTTTCACTCGCCTGTTCAAGGCTCGCTCCGTCCAGAACACCCACCATCGCACTATAAAGTTCCCGCATCACGCCGCGAATGGCGCAAGAATGAGTCCCCTGGCATTCGGGGCATTGCGCCACGCGTCCGGGCTCAACACAGACGACTGGCGCCATGGACCCTTCAAAAACACGGATGACATCGCCAAAAGTAATCTCGCCGGGCTGGCGGGCAAGCAGATACCCGNNCCCTTGCGACTCAATAAAAGTCCTTTGTTTTTAAGCTCAAGGAGGATCACCTCTAAAAACTTTTTGGGAATCGACTCCCTTTCCGCGATTTCAGCCGCCAGCACGGGTTCCCCGGAGCTGAATCTCGCGGCCAGGTGAAGCATGGCGAGCAGGGCATATTTAGTCTTATTCGATATCATAGTCTACTAATCCTATCGGAATGATAGGAATATATTTACAGATTAAAACCGTGTCAAGCATTTCATTAATCTCATGATTACGACAAATCGCAATTGGAGGCCGCAAGTCGGCTCCGCGCTCACTTCGCCAACAAACAGCCATAATAGATTTCACCCTACTAATAATAGAGGACAAAATCCGCGTCCTGTCATTCACCTTCCCAATTTCCTGGATGTCGTTTACCCTCAAACTAACAGCCATCAAAAGGAGAATAATCATGGGAAGCGAAACGTCGTGGGAATATGTAGTACGGGATTTTCTGGAGGTTAAATGCGCGCTGAAAGAACAGGAGCAAGAGTATCTTTTGGATTTTTTGAAAACAAAAGGCATTCGTGAGGAACCGGTTAGGATTTATCCCGCCTTCTCCATCGCCGACTGCCTCGTGGTCGTCACGGACGGCGCGAAGGCAAAACGGAGATGGTTTTATCACCGGGGAAAAAAGAAAATAGAAGAATAACTTTCACGACGGCCAGCGAACAAACCCAAAAGTCAAAATGGTTTTATTCACCGCGCATCATGCCCCACGTTACCAGCGTTAGATGATAACCCGACCGCTTCACGAAGCTCCCGGGATTCAAAGGAAGTTAAAAAACGGCCTTCGCCAAGCCGAAGATTGGAAAGTTTGACGGGCCCGAAGGAAATCCGCACAAGCGTCACGACCTCATAATCAAATCTTTGAAACACGCGGCGAATCTGGCGCTTTTTTCCTTCCCTGAGTTGAACCATCAAACGGCGTTTCGAAACCGGACGAATCTGTTCGAGCTTCAAATGACCGTCAAACGCGTGAAAACCGTTAATGACCTTTCCCGAATCTTCCGGCCGCCACGCCCTGTCCAAGGTGACTTCATACCATTTTTCGACATGATACCGGGGATGGAGAAGCCTGTGAGACAATTCACCGTCATTGGTAAGAAGCAAAATCCCCATCGAATCCTTATCGAGCCTTCCCACCGGGAAAACACGAACCTTTCCCCGGCTTCCCTGGCGGGTCGCGTTGACAAGTTGCCTCGGAAGGAGATCATAAACCGTTTTTTTAGCGTAGGCGTCCTGCGCCGTCACCACATAACCTACCGGTTTATTCAGGATGTAGTACACGTTCGGAGAGCATTCAAGGATTTTGCCCCGGTAAGCGATCGTGTCCTTCGAAAAATCCACTTGGCGTCCCAAATCACGGACGATTTCACCGTTCACGGTCACCGCGCCGTTGGTAACAAACACCTCGCATTTTCTCCGTGATCCCAAACCCGCCGTCGCCAACGCGTGAGCGATCCTCATGACCCTTTCGTTCCTTTGGCGAGTTCCGCGTAATACAGGGCGCGCCCCTCAGCGGCCCATTTGATTTCATAATTGGTTTTCATCGTCCCCCCAAAAATCCGCTCGTTGACAGTTTCGCGGACATTGTCCCAGAGTTCACGGGTCGCCGCTATCCCTTTTTTCATTTCCGTAAAATAGTCGAGATCATCGGTCGCGACTTCGAACAACCCTCCCGGCGACAACCGGGAGTGAATTAACTTCAAAAAATCTTCCGAAAACGTGCGCCGGGCCCGGTGGCGTCTTTTGGGCCAGGGGTCCGGGAAGTACATGTGAAAAACACTGACGCTCAGGGGCCTCAGAGCCTCTTCAAGAAATTTTCTCGATTCAGCCTGAATGAACTGGATGTTCCTGGCTTCCTCTCTTTCCACCCGCATTTTCCGCCGTTTCATGTACTTGGCGACACGGTCAATCCCGATAAAATTGATCCCCGGATTTTCTTCCGCCCGCGCGACAAGAAAGCTCCCCTTCCCGCATCCTATTTCAACCTCCACCGGATTGTCGTTTCCAAAAAGCTCCCGAAAGGAAATGGGGGGATAAGTCCCTTTTACAAACGCCCAAGACATACCAGTGTCTCCAAATGACGGGTTCGGGGAAAAAAATCAAACGGGATAATCCGCTCTATTTTCCAGCGATCTTTAAGCGAGGCCAGGTCCCTCGACAGAGATTCCGGAGAACAGGATAAATAAAAAAGGGCCGAAATCCCGTCCGATTGATTAAGTGTCTGGATGGCACTGGGATAAAGCCCGCTTCGGGGCGGATCAATGAGCGCCACGCAGTGCCGTCCTCTCAGGGCGCTCAAAATTTCCGGCAAAAGTTTTTCAACCTGTCCCTCAAAGACCTTCACATGCTCCAGCTTGTGGTAGGCGATATTATGTTTGGCGAGCCGGACCGAATCGTATCCGGATTCGATCATCACCACCTCTTTCGCCAGATCGGCAAGCGCCAGTCCGAAGAGCCCCACTCCCGAATAAAGATCGAGAAACACCGTTTCCGGCGTCCAGACGCTCCCCGCCGATATCGTGTCCGCGACCTTTCCCAGGATCGAAAGATTCGCCTGAAAAAAAGTGTCCAGCGAATAAAAAATTCTTCTCCCGCGAATCGTCACCGAAAAATAATTTTCCGGATCCATCCGAAGTGACCGTCGACCAATTCCTCCCCACGCCACCTTGCCTTCTTCTCCGACGCGAACCGTGAGATTGGCGTTACGGTACTCACCCGCCACGGCTTTTACGGTCGCTTCTTCCCGAAGCTTCGGTAAAAAATCGTTGATCTCTTTTCGGGCGATCGGGCACACGGTCACGTCTTCAAGCTTGTGGGTGTTTTCGAGCATAAACCCCATCCGCCAACGGCCTTCCCTGTCCCTTCGAAACGTAAGGTCCAAACGGTTTCTGTAATAATATAGTTCCGGCGAAGGCACCAACGGTTCAAAAACCAGTGGATCCAACCCCTCGATAGTACCGGTCAAAAGATCCCGAAGAGCCTTTTCTTTGATGGAAAGCTCCTCTTCGTAGGAAATGTCCTGATACTTGCATCCGCCGCAAGAACCGAACAATGAGCAAAGAGGCGTCACCTTCAAGAGAGTTTTTCCTTTCCCGGTTAAAATATCCCACCACTCAAAAACGATTGCGCCGTTCGTTTAATTCGGGAGGGATCATAGTTGGCGTTTTGTCTTTTCTTTTAAAAAAGGAAATCGAGAGAAATTTAGGAAACCTCTCCCGCTCTCTCTTGGGCGACCGCCAGCATAATTTTCATCAATAAATCGCGGTTGAAATAATCCCGATTGAAAAGTTACGGGAAGAGGCGGGAAGCGCCCCGCTAGAGGCAACTCCAGGTTTGACGGCTTTTTTCAAAGGCACGGATCGACGGTTCATGTTCGAGAGTAATACCGATATCATCCAGCCCCCGAAGAAATCGCTCTTTAATCGCGGAATCGATTTCAAAATGAAACTTGAGATCCTGGGGGCGGGCGTGAAGCGTCACGGTTTGGTCCTGCAGGTGAATGGACGCCTCAAGGCCCGCTTCATTAGCGATGGCCTTAAAAATCTCATCCACTTCCCGGGATGAAAGTTCGATCGTCAAAAGACCGTTCTTCACGGAGTTATTCCTGAAAATATCCGCGAAGGCGGGAACCCGGTGATCTCCGTCGTCTACCCACGGGGCGATCACGACACGAATCCCGTACTGACACACCGCCCAGACCGCGTGCTCACGGCTTGACCCGCAGCCAAAATTGTTTCTCGCGACAAGCACGGTCGCGTTCCGGTAGGGGTCCTGATTCAGGACAAATTTTGGATCCGGCTTTCCGTCAGGCAGATAACGCCAGTCATAAAAAAGCGACTCGCCAAATCCGGTGCGCCGTATTGATTTCAGAAACTGTTTGGGGATAATCGCGTCCGTGTCAACGTTTGCACGATCAAGCGGCGCCACTTTCCCTCTAAAATTTTCAAACGCTTTCATTTTCCATTCTCCTGCCGTGTTCCCATCACGCGCTCATCACGCGCGTTGATAAACCTTTAAGAACCGCGAAAGGGCGTTCATGTTTTCCGGATATCGACAAAATGTCCGGCCACCGCGGCCGCCGCGGCCATTTCCGGGCCCACCAGATGGGTGCGTCCGTCTTTTCCCTGCCGCCCTTCAAAGTTACGGTTTGAAGTTGAGGCGCATCGCTCCCCCGGCCGCAACTGATCGGGATTCATCGCGAGACACATACTGCATCCTGATTCCCGCCATTCACATCCCGCTTCTTTAAAAATCACGTCCAGACCTTCCGACTCCGCCTGGGCCTTCACTTTCTGCGACCCCGGGACAACAAGAACCCGGACGCCCTGGGCCACTTTTCGGCCTTTCAAATAATTCGCCGCGGCACGAAGATCTTCAATCCGGCCGTTCGTGCAACTGCCGATGAAAACCGTGTCGATCCGAATGTCCGTCATTTTCATCCCGGACTTAAGTCCCATGTAATGGATCGCCTTTTCCACGTCCGCGCGGCTGTACCCCTGCACCTGTTCCGGAGCCGGGACAACACCATCCACGTCCGTCACCATGCCGGGACTTGTTCCCCATGTTACCTGGGGAGCGATCCGTGAAGCATCGATCACGAGTTCCCGGTCAAACTTCGCGCCTGGATCCGTCGGAAGTGTTTTCCAGCAAGCGATCGCCGCCTCAAGATCTTCGCCTTTGGGGGCGTACGGCCGACTGGTTTCAGTAAAATAACGAAACGTGGTCTCATCCGGAGCGATCA
>DCTJ01000077.1 GCA_002329545.1 Candidatus Omnitrophica bacterium UBA1443 | reverse complement strand
AGGGGGTCTGAAGAAAAGAAAAAATAGCGACTAATAAAACAACACTAAAAGAAAAAAGAGCAATCCAGTACTTCTGTCTTTGCACAGTCTCAAAAAAATCGCGATAAATCCTCTTCAGGAAGACGGCTTCCGATTCTTCGTGCTCAACAGGTGCCACAGGATCATTCACGTTATCCATTTTCGATTCTACCTTTTTCTGACTATGCTCCAGTTTTGGAAAATCAACTTCTTACCCTGCCTGCCGGGATGTCCAAGCCCTCGACAGGTTACTCCTCAAAATGAGAATACAAGGTCAAAAAAACTCGAAAAAGCTCCGACACTGAGTAACGGCATCCTTACATCAAAGCTTGAATAGCCGTTCAAAAAGCTAAAACAACGCCCTTCCCGACAGATCCATTCCAGAGAAACTCCTGAATCAGCATCGTTTCCTTGAAAAATAAACGGAAATGGGACAACCTTCGCGGCTCCATTTTATCTAAAATCGTGCTAAACTATACAGGATTTTAAGCATCTATGGCAACCGAAACTATTCTCCTCATCGAAGACGAAAGAAACATAGCGGAACTGGTCAAATACAACCTTGACCGGGAGGGGTTTCATACTGTCTGTGCGTTCAAAGGTCGCTCAGGACTTGAAGCCGCTCAAAAAAATCTCCCGGCTTTGATCCTTCTTGATCTCATGCTCCCGGAACTAAGCGGGCTTGAGATTTNNAGGTGGTCTTGAGATTTGCAAAATCCTCAAAGGGAACCTCAAAACACGGGCCATTCCGGTGATTATGCTCACCGCTAAAAGTACCGAAGCCGACAAAGTACTCGGTCTTGAGCTGGGAGCAGATGATTACATAACAAAACCTTTTAGCCCCCGGGAACTGCTTGCGCGAATTAAAGCCGTGCTCCGCAGGTCAAACACCTCGCCGGAACAGGAAATCCTCAAATCGGGAAGTATCGAGCTGGATCTCGGCAAACACGAGCTCAGGGTCAAGGGGAAACCCATCGAAATTACCGCGAAGGAATTCGCCCTACTGGAAGCCATGATGACCGGCAAAGGCCGGGTATTAACCCGGGAGACTTTACTGGGTAAAGTTTGGGGTTATGAAAATTCCACCCGCCTTGAAACAAGGACCGTTGATATGCATATTACTCAACTTCGCAAAAAACTGAAAAATGAAGCCCCCCGAATCGTCACTCTCAAAGGGGTCGGCTATCGTTTTGACGGAGATTAAAATGCCTCTTCCCCGGATTGGATTCGTCAGACGCTTCATGGCGCTGTACGGACTTGTTTTCATTTTTGTTTTTGCCGCCGCCGGTTTTTTTATTTCCCACCATTTCAAACAGAGCATGATGGCCCAGCTCCAGGAATCCCTCGTCCATCAATCTTTGATGATCCGGGAAATCATTCGTGGAGAACTTCCCATGCAACCGGCGCTTCTCCAGAGTAAAATCTCGGCCCTGGCGGAGGGATTGGAGATCCGAATCACTTATATCGATCCAAACGGCCTCGTCCTGGCAGACTCGAAGGAAAAATTGGCTCATTCGATCCAGACCATGGATAATCACGCGAGCCGCCCTGAAATTGCGGCCGCCATGCGTGGTGATACCGGGATTAGCACGCGATACAGCATGAGCCTGGGTAAGCAAATGCTCTACGTTGCCGTCCCCATTCTGGAAGGAGATAACCTTCTTGGCGTCGTCCGTGTCGCCATGCCCTCTTCGCGGATCCAGAATGTCCTTAATCATGCGAAACGCCCCGTGTCCGTCATCGTACTCATCGCCGTGATCATAATCCTGCTATCCGGCTCTCTCTTTGCCAACCATTGGGCGAAACGCCTTCGGACCATTACCCGGGGAGCGGTCCGCTACGCCCGGCAAAACTGGTCAGAGAAGATCCTGGTGGAAGGGCGTGATGAGCTGAGAATTCTCGGTGACGCCATGAACCGGATGGCCGGGGCTTTGTCCTCCCGGATCGCGGATCTTGAAAGTGAAAAAGGAAAAATTTCCACCATCCTGTCCCACATGAGTGATGGCGTCATAGCGATTAACCGGAAAAAAGAAGTCGTCATGGCGAACCCGATGGCCGAAAAACTTTTCGGGTTTTCAACGGACGCGATCAGGGGGAAAAGCCTGATTGAAACAACCCGCCACCCCTATCTGGAAATCATTGTCGACCAAGCATTTACGCAAGAGACCGTCGTCACCGGAGAAATCCAGCTCATAGGCAACGAGAAAAAGATTCTCCGCGCGAGCGTCGTGGCCACCACGAAAGAAATCCGGGACATCAGCGGCATTCTTGTTTTTCACGATATCACCGAACTCCGTCGTCTGGAGCAAATCAGGAAAGAGTTTGTGGCCAACGCCTCTCACGAACTCCGGACTCCCCTGACATCATTAAAAGGCTTTATTGAAACTCTTCGCGACGGAGCGGAAAAAGATCCCAAAACCCGAAAACATTTCCTCACGATGATGCATGAGGACGCCACGAGACTGGGTCATCTAGTTGAAGACATCCTGACTCTCGGGGAAATCGAACAGAGAATCCTTCCCCTAAAGAAAGAGACTCTGGATCTTGCGTCCGAGATCAGGGAATCGTTGGCGCGGTTTGAACCCCAGCTAAAGGCAAAAAAATTGACGGTTAATGACCACCTGACTACCACTCCGTTTTTCATTCAGGGCGACCGGGACAAAATCCGTCAGGTCTTTGTCAATCTTCTGGATAACGCGGTCAAATACACGCCGGAAGGCGGCAGTATTTTTCTTTCCGCGGAGGAAAAAAGCGGCAAGGTCAAGGTCACCATCCGGGATACGGGCCCCGGGATTCCGGAAGATACCATCCCCAGAATTTTTGAACGGTTTTTCAGGGTCGATAAGGCGCGTTCACGCGAATTGGGCGGGACGGGACTTGGCCTGGCAATAGCCAAACACATCATGGAATCGCACGATGGCTCCATCGACTGCCAAAGTGTTCTGGGAAAAGGTTCCAGTTTTTCTGTTTCATTCCCGCTCTAGGCGGCAAACTGTCTCTCTGCGACTCCCCGCCAAACTTCCCGTCTCCTGACCTCGCTAAAGATCGGGCTGGAAGTCTCCTTGCCGAAAGTTCCGATTCTTATTGTTTTTCAAAGTGATGGCGTACTTCCTTGCCTTGTTTGAGATAGATCGTGTCTTCGGCGATGTTATTGGAGAGATCCGCAATCCGCTCCAGATTTCTTCCGATCACAACGTAACGAAGCGCGCGGCGCACGGTCGAGCTGTCCTTTTCCATCATCGCCACCATCGACTCATACAACTGGTCATTGAAATCATCAATCTTGTCGTCGCTTTCAAGAACCCGGCGGGCCAGATCAACATTTTCGTTCATAAAGCAATCCAGCGCGTCACGAACCATTCGCTGAACCGATTCTCCCATTTTGGGCAAAGGGAAATCTATCGCAAGCGGCGCGTCAGCCAGCAGGCGTTTGCTGCACTGGGCAATATTGACCGCGTGGTCCCCCATCCGCTCAAGATCCGTGTTGATTTTGAGAATCATGGCAAGAAGGCGAAGGTCCCCCGCCACCGGTTGAGACAGCGCGAAAAGGGCGTGCCCCTTGTCGTCAATCTCGATCTCAATCGCGTTAATCATTTCTTCATCCTGGAAAACCCCCTCCACCAAATCCGCGGATCTTGTCTGCATCGCATCAATGGCCTTCTGAATCGCCCCTTCCACCAAAAGCCCCATTTGAAAGAGTTTTTGTTTTAGTGTTTTGAGTTCTTCTGAAAAACGTCGTTCCATAATCGCCTCCTTAATGAGCAAACAATTTACGGAGCGTGGCAACCATAAATTGCAAGCTGCTCTTTGGCCGTCTTTGAATTAACTCCGGTGCTTTGTTTTGCGAAACTACGCGTCTAACGCACAGCATCCTCATTATCCGTACCTTCCCGTAATGTACTCTTCAGTCTGTTTTTCGTGCGGCGTCGTGAAAACCTGTTTGGTATCTCCGTATTCCACAAGCTTCCCGAGTAACATAAAACCCGTTTTGTCAGAAACGCGAGCGGCTTGCTGCATATTGTGCGTCACGATCACAATCGTATAATTTTTCTTAAGTTCAAACATCAGTTCCTCGATCCTTTGCGTTGCCATGGGGTCAAGCGCGGAACAAGGCTCATCCATCAAAACAATCTCGGGCGTAATCGCGGAAAGGCGCGCGATACAGAGACGCTGCTGCTGTTCAATGGAAAGATTTAACGCGAACCGATCGAGTTTATCTTTTAAAACATCCCACAACATAACGTCACTTAGCGCTTTCTGGACAATTCCCTCCAGCTCACCCCGGTTTTTGATCCCGTGAATGCGCGGCCCGTACGCGATGTTGTCAAAAATGGAAAGAGGAAACGGATTCGGGCGCTGAAACACCATTCCAACCTTTTTCCGAAGCCCGATCAAATCCGTTCCATGCTCATAGATATTTTTTCCGTCAACGCAAACCTCCCCCGTGATCCGAACCCCTTCAATCAGGTCGTTCATTCGGTTCAAGGCCCTGAGAAGCGTCGATTTTCCACAACCGGACGGCCCGATCAGTGCCGTGATCATCTTCTCTTCGACCTCAAGATTAATGTCGAGGAGAGCGTGAAAACTACCGTAAAAAAGATCCAGATTTTTGGTTTCGATTTTGCTCATCGTGGTCTTCAACTTTCGGAGGGCGCTCGTACGCATGGAGTAAAATCCGTTTTTCTCCATCCATCTTCCATCATCGGCCTTCCCGCGTTAACCAAACCTTCCCGTAATATAATCCTGCGTCCTCTGATCGCGGGGGGAAGTGAAAATTTTTCCCGTTTCACCGATCTCGACCAGTTCACCCGTAAGAAAAAAAGCCGTCCTGTCCCCCACTCGCGCGGCCTGCTTCACGTTATTCGTCACAAGAATCTGCGTGTAGCGTTTTTTTAGCTCAAACATCGCGTCTTCCACTTTGGCGGTCGAAATCGGGTCAAGCCCCGAACATGGCTCATCGTAAAGAATGACCTCCGGTTCCACGGCAAGTGTCCGTGCGATGCAAAGCCGTTGCTGTTGTCCGCCCGACAACTTCATTCCCGATGACGACAACCGATCCTTGACTTCATCCCATAAAAAAGCAGCTTTCAGACTTTTTTCGACAATCTCCGCGAGCTTCCTCTTGTTTTTGATCCCGTGGCGTCTCGGTCCATAAGCCACATTGTCAAAAATCGACATCGGTAGCGGAAGCGGTAACGCAAAAACCATGGTGACCTTTCTCCGCACGTCTTCGGCATCCATCTCCTTCTGGATATCCTGGCCGTTCAACCGGATCGAACCGGTCATGCGGCAGGCAATGTCCAAATCATTCATCCTGTTCATCGCCCGCAAAAAAGATGTTTTCCCGCTGTTGGCAGGACCGATCACGCTTAAAATTTCATTCGACTTGACCGAAAAACTCACGTGATTCAATGCCCTGACCTCGCCAAACAAAATACTGACATCCTCGACCGTGATTTTGTTCGCCCTGTCAGGGACAGGCTTCATTTCCCCAGTTTTCTCAGAAACAGGACATTCCTTATTCGCCAAAAGTGTCATCGACTCACTCCATTTGTTTTCGCAAAAAATACCGCCACGCCGCATATCGGTCGCTAACAAGGTTAACGGTGTTTACCATTGCTTCTTACTCCTCATATGAGACCGGATAATAATCGCGACCAGATTCAGGAGAAAAATCATCCCGACAAGCACAAGCGCCGTCCCGTACTGAAGGGATTCCTTGACATTGGGCACCTGGGTTGACAAAACGTAGAGATGGTAAGGAAGCGCCATACACTGATCAAAAATTGATTTGGGGAGCCTCGGAAGATAAAAGGCCGCCACCGTAAAAAGGATAGGAGCGGTTTCTCCGGCCGCGCGACTGATTCCAAGAATCGTTCCAGTCAAAATACCCGGAAGGGCGTTCGGAAGAACAACACAACGGATCGTCTGCCACTTGCTGACTCCAAGGGCAAGGCTCGCCTCACGAAAAGAATGAGGAACGCTCATCAACGCTTCCTTGGACGCCGTGATAATCACCGGCAAAATCATGATCGCCAGAGTCAGGGACCCCGCAAGAATAGAGGCCCCAAACTTGAAAAAGATTACAAAAAATCCCATCCCGAAGAGTCCGTAAACGACGGAAGGAACCCCTGCAAGATTGACGATCGCGATTTCGATCATCCGCGTCCACCAGTTCCGCTTGGCATATTCCACAAGATAAATAGCGGCCAAAACGCCGAGCGGCAACGCGACAAGAATCGTTCCCGACACGAGGTAGACGGTTCCCATGATCGCGGGATAAATCCCTCCGGCCCGCATCCCCATTCGTGGCATGGTACTGAGAAACTGCCAGTTGATCGCGGATATCCCCTTGTCGATCAGGATCACAAAAATAACGATTACCGGAATAATCACGACGACAGCCGCGAGGCCAAGACAGGTAAACGCGATCTTTTGTTTGGTTTGTGGTTTCATGATTATTTTTTCTGTTGATGAAGCGCCATGTCGGCGAAAAAGTTAATCACAAAAGTAATGGCAAAAAGGACAAGTCCCACCGCGAAAAGGGCGAAGTAGTGGTCGCTTCCTATCACGGTTTCCCCCATTTCAGCCGCGATCGTGGCCGTCATCGTCCTCACCGGCTGGAGAAAAGAGTGAGGGATGACGGAGGCATTTCCGGTGATCATCATGACCGCCATCGTCTCCCCGATCACACGCCCGATCCCCAGCATAATCGACGCGACAATCCCCGAGGACGCCGCCGGAATAGTCACCCTGTAGATCGTCTGCCAGTGGGTCGCCCCAAGGGCCAGAGAACCTTCCTTGTACGTTCGCGGAACGGCCGTAATGGCGTCCTCCATAATGCTAACGATTGTCGGGATCGCCATAAAAGCCAGGGCAATTGATCCCGTCAATGCCGTCAAACCGGTCGGCAGGCCAAAAAGATTTTTTACGAAAGGGGCCAGCATTGTCATCCCGATAAACCCGATCACAATACTCGGAATGGCCGCGAGAAGCTCGACCCCTGCCTTGAGAATCTCGCGCATCCATCGGGGGGCTATTTCCCCGATGAAAATGGCGCATGCCAGGCCCAATGGTACCGAGATCGCGATCGCTCCAAGAGTCACCATGATAGATCCAAGGAGTAGCGGCACAATACCGTATTGGGGAGGTTCCGCGAGCGGGTTCCACAACAACCCAAAGAAAAACTGAATCGGAGAACTGACTTTAAAAAGGGCAAGACCATCCTTGGCGAGAAAGAAAAAAATCAGGATCACAAACAGGATGCAGGCAAAGCCGTTAAGCAGAATGATTTTTTCTATGATTTTTTCGAAGAATTTCTTCACGGTATTATCGGAGCGGGACAAAGTCCATGATCCTGACGATTTCCTGGCCTTCCTCGCTCAGGACAAAATCGATAAAATTTTTCACGGTCCCCTCAGGTTCACGTCCAGTATAAAACAGCAGAGAACGGGACAACGGATAACTTTTATCCATCGTCGTTTCGAGCGTCGGACTGACAAAAGGCCCTTGGTTGCTCAGGGCAATCGCCGGAATGTGGACACGATCGGAAACATAGCCAAGTCCGACATAGCCAATGGCAGTTTCACTCTGGGACACCTCGGAAATAATGGCTTGGGACGAAGGAAGCATCAATACCTCGGGAGCAAACTGTTCGGGCCCTTTTTCAACTCCCATCCGGACAACCTCTTCGAGAAAATAAACGTGGGTTCCCGAGTTCCGTTCTCTCGAAAGGGCAAGGATTTTCTGATCTTTCCCCCCGAGTTCATTCCAATTTTTGATTTTTCCGGTATAAATCCCCGAGAGTTGTTCGATCGTCAGTTGCTTGACGGGATTGGAAGGATGAACCACCACCGCGATCGCGTCCACAGCCACGATAAATTCATGGACATCATGACCATTCTTGCGCGCGGCCTCCATCTCCTGGTCTTTTATTTCCCGGGAAGATTCCGCGATGTCGCAGGTCCCGCTGATTAGAGCCGCCATTCCGGTCCCGGAGCCTCCCCCCGTCACGGCAATACTGGCTTCGGGATTTTGCATCATAAATTCCTCGGCCCAGGCCTGACCAAGATTGACCATGGTATCGGATCCCTTGATCTGGATCATATCGCGGGCGGCATAAGCGGCCGGCATTGCGGCATAAGTAAAAAGAACGGATAAACACATCAAACTCAGCGCTTTACGTTTCATAACTCCCCCATAATTGAGTTGTTCCCTCGGGATATTATTTCCGGGGGAATTATCCTGTCGGCGGCCCAGAGGGTCTTCAGACCCGTTGAGAGCGAAGGCGAAGGATCTCTCATTAAGGAAACTCTTCAATGCCGCCCCGCGAAGCAGGGCGTCCTTCAGGGTAAGTGGGTCGGGCCCCCCGCCCCCCCGTTTAGTGCCATAGTTTACCCAAGACTGCGGAATGAATCTACGAAAATCCGACGGAGGCGAGATTTTTTGAGATTTCAGCTTTCCGGGCAAGCTCTGGAGTCAATGCCATCTGGCAACTGGCCCCAAACAACAAATTAACCGCCGGAAAAAGCTCGAATGTTTAAACAGGAAGGATTTTTGATTCCGCTGATCAATTTCGGGAGGAAATGTCTTCTGCTCTTTTTAAAAGGCGGGATAAAACCAAAATATTTTTTTAAGTCGTTTCATAATGATGCCTTACGTCCCTGCCCTGCTTGTAATAAATAGTATTTTCCGCAATGTTATTGGCAAGGTCAGCGATCCGTTCAAGATTATGTCCGATCATCACGAAATTCAGCGCCTGATGCACGCAAGAAGGATCCTCTTGCATTTTCTCAACCATCGCCGCGCAAAGCCGCTCATCACAGGCATCCACCTGATCGTCGCTCGCCAGCACTCTCCGCGCCAACTCTGTATTCTCATTCATAAAGCAGTCCATAGCATCCCGAAGTATTTTCTGGACAAGATCGCTCATTTGCACCACCGAAAAATGAACCCGCTCCTGAAACACGTGGGCCACAGCGCGGCTTCTCTGCGCAATATTCACCGCGTGATCGCCCATTCTTTCGAGGTCTGTATTGATTTTGAGAATCATCGTCAGCAACCTGAGGTCCACCGCAACGGGCTGTGACAAAGCAAGCAACGCATGCCCCCTTTCATCAATTTCAATCTCAAGGGCATTAATCATGTTTTCATCGGCAAAAACTTCATCCCCAAGACTGCTGTCGCCCTTTAGCAGAGAGTTCACTGCTTTTTCAATCATCGCTTCGACAATCAGCCCCATCTGGAAAAGCTTTTCGCGTAACACTTTCAGTTCCTCAAGAAAACGGCGTTCCATGCCAATCCCCTTCCCCCTGCAAGTTGTGGGAGTTATTTCTCCCCTACTCCCCTAAAAAATCAATCGCCGCGGAGAACTGTCTCCTAGCTGCCCGCCAGAGTGCGAATGTCCGAGAGTAACCGATCCTCCGAACTCAAGCGACTGCCGCTCAAAAGTCCCTTCAGAAAAAAGGGGGCGGTTCTCTCGGGATTCGAGCGATTTTTTATTGCGGAATGGACTTCTGCCCTTCTTGGGCTATAAACGTCAGCCATGAGGATCCCGTTTCTGGACGTGAAGGTTTCGCCGGA
>DCTJ01000064.1 GCA_002329545.1 Candidatus Omnitrophica bacterium UBA1443 | reverse complement strand
GAAGCAATTTGTGCAACTGAAATCCCAGGCGGACGTCCTTAAGTCTCTGCCGTGCCCGGTCGATCAATCCTGCCAAGAATTCCCCATCCCCGAAACCTTCCTGCCAGACCGATTGAATAAAAACCGGAATTTCAGGATTTGTATCCGCGATCAGGTCAAGGTGCCGCTCAAATTCCGCAAGGTCCACGTCCTTCGATACAACAATTTTGACGCACATCTCCTTCCCTTTTGAAACCGCGAGAAAACGGCTATGCTCTTCGAAATAATCCCNNCGGCCCGCCAACGCTCGCAAGCTTCATATCCATGGACACTGAATCGCAACTTTCCAGAATTTCGGTCAGCGCCCGCCATTCAATCCCATTGGTCTCCAGGAGAACGCGACACTGCTTGCTCTTGAGCTTCGCGATCAATTGTTTCAGGAACTCGGGCTCAAGCAACGGCTCTCCTCCCGTCAAGGCAATAAATCGGTGCGGCCCTTCCCGTTGATCCAGGCGGATCACTTCATCAAAAACTTCTTCCACTGTCATGATCCGCGAAGGTTTTTCGGCTTCATCACAGTATTCACACCGAACATTACAGGACGCAAATCGGATGAAAAGGTGCCGTTCCCCCATGTGCAACCCTTCGCCTTGGATGGAAGAAAAGATTTCACTGATCAGGGCGCCCTTCTCTTCAGAAAAGTCCGGCATGGCCAACCAGGGGATCATCGATCCCTGCTTCATAAAATCCCTTGGCCCGTAACACACAAGCGTCGCACGTGCCGCAAGGGCGGTTATTTCCTTCGTAACAAGTCCAGGTCAGCTCAAACGGAACCCCCAGTTCCTTTCCGAGCAAAACAATTTCCTTTTTTGAAAGGTGGAGCAGTGGCGCCATAATCCGGACCGGTTTTCCTTCCACGCCGGTTTGCGTCCCCTGCTTCATGGCCTCCGCGAACGCCGCGATAAATTCTTGCCGGCAATCGGGGTAGCCGCTGTAATCAATCGCGTTGGCCCCAAAGAAAATCACCTCTGCCTTTTCGGCCTCGGCGCAGGAAAACGCGAGTGATAAAAAAATAGCATTCCGCGCGGGGACATAAGTGGTTGGTATTTTCTTCGGCATCTGCTCAGGATTTCGACCGTGGGGAACCTTATCGTCGTGCTGAAGCAAAGAGCTTCCTTTCCAGGGGAACGCGAGACGGATCACGTGGAGAGGGATCTGGAGGGCGGCCGTGATTTGCCGCGCCGAGGATATTTCTTTTTCGTGACGCTGTCCGTAGTCAAAAGAAACGGCCACGGGCGCGAACCCTTCGCGGCGGGCGAAATAAAGGCACACTGTCGAATCCATCCCGCCGGAAAAAAGGCAAACAGCTTTCTTCATGAAATCCTCACCCTCCTCACGCATTCGAGCGTTTCTCCCAAAAACGCCTCGCCGATCCTCGTGAAATTTCTGACATAATCCGTGACGCAGATTTTAAGCCTCGCTTGCCGAACGCCGTCGTAACTCATCTTTCTTTTCGCGAGCAGGGCCTTAAGCTTGAGCGCGGTCGGTATCGCGGAATCGATCAGGGAAACCGAACGCCCCATCACCTTGGAAATGACCCCTTGGAGCAGTGGATAGTGCGTGCACCCGAGAATTAACGTGTCGATTGATTTTTTCTTGATCGGTAAAAGATACTTTCGGGCGGCCTGCATAGCGATGGCACCATCCAGCCAACCCTCCTCCGCGAGCGGTACGAACAAAGGACAAGGTTTCATGAAAAATTCCGCGTCGGGACATTTCTTCTGAAGGATTCTCGCGTAACTTCCGCTTTCTATCGTCGCGTAAGTCGCGATCACGCCAATTCGATAATTGCGGGTCGCCGATACGGCGGATTCGACGGCGGGCGTAATCACGTCCAGCACCGGAACCGGAAGGGTCTTTCGCAACCTCGCGAAGGCGACACTCGAGGCCGAATTACACGCGATCACCAAAGCCTTGATTCCCCGCTTCAGCAAAAACCGGGCGCACTGTTCCGAGCGTCGCCGTATCTCCGACTCAGATTTCGTCCCGTAAGGAAGATGGGCCAAATCCCCTAGATAAAGGACCTCTTCGGCGGGAAGGATTCGGCGGATTTGACGAACCACCGTAAGCCCGCCGAGACCGGAATCGAAAACCCCTATGGGACTCTTGACAGTAAATGACATGGCGGCAATTCTCTGAGGGATCGCGACCGGAGAATCACAGAACGCTCACTTTTTTCATCGCGTCCCGTATCCGGTTCAGTCCTTCTTCCATTTCCTTAATATCCAGGGCGTAGCTGAAACGCAACCGATCAGGGGCGCCGAACCATTCCCCAAGATAAGTAATCACTTTGTATTCCTGAAAAAGGACGCTCAGAAATTTGCGGGCATTGCGGCATCGCGGCAATACATAAAAGGCACCTTCCGGCTTCCAGAGATCAAACCCCAGATCCGTCAACCCCTGATAAATAAAGTCACGCCTCTCACGCCAGATCAGTTGCTGTTTCACGATGTAGTCTTTAGGGGTCTTCATCGCGTGAAGGGCCATATCCTGTCCCACAAGATTGGTATTCATCGAGGTGTGAGTCTTTTGCTCACAAACATCCTCCACGATTTTCTTGTCCGCGCTCCACAAGTACCCCACGCGAACTCCGCACATGCAGTAGGTCTTGGAAAAAGAGTTCACCGTGATCACATGATCGCCCTGGATATGATAATTTTCACGTTCGTAGATCAGGTCTTTATAAACCTCGTCGGAGACCACATAAACCCCAAGCCGCTGGGTCAGACGCTCAATTTCCTTAAGTGTCTCGATCGATTCGACCCGCCCCGTCGGATTGGAGGGTGAATTAATCAGCATCGCCTTGCATCCCACAACCTTTTTCTTGAAATCCTCAAGATCAATCCTGCCTTNNCCCGCCATTTCGATAATGGGAGGATAAGAATAATAGTAAGGACGCGGCAAAAGAACTTTTCCACCCTTTCCCCAACTCCGGAAGATAAGATCCAGCGCCTCGGAAGCGCCGTTCGTAATCACAAAGTTGTCCGCGGTGGAACCGGGATATTCATGGGCCAGAGCCTCTCTCAGTTTCAGTTCTCCCTGAATCAAGCCGTACCGCAAATCCCTTTTTAAATTGATCCCCTGAAAAACCTCGGGAGGCGGCGGAAGATCCGGCTGGCCGGACCCGAAGCTGATCACTCCGTTCCCTTGTTTACCGATAAATTCGGCAGGACTTTTTAACTTAAGAATTTCAGACATCGTATCCATCAAATGCCGCCCGAAAAACGGGCGCCCCCTCGTTTCGCGAACAGGCGCCTGGCTCCGCTGGCGTTCATTCGCCTCCGCTTGAGAATGTTTTAAAAATCATCTTCCGATTCATCCAAATCCGGTTCTGAGGCTCCATCCTCATCTTCCTCATCGTCGCCATCTCCCCGGAGCCTCGTTTCTTCCTCATCGATCAAACAAAGAACCTCATCACGCTGAACCGTTTCCCCTTTATCAAAAAAAACCTCCGCGAGAATCCCCGTGACCGGCACCGTGATCGTGACAATCGATTTGTCCTCCGACACCAGATCCAGGAGATCATCCCCCTTGGTAACGGAATCGCCTTCCTCAAAATACCAACGCTTGATAACCGCGTCTTCGACTCGTTTCGATAATCCTTTGGCCAGAACTTCACGCATTTTTTTCACCTCCCAGCAAAATTTCGTCGTGTTTCGCGCGTCCCGGACAACCCGTATTTTCAACCGGAAGTCGGGTATAAGTTTCTAACGCACGATAAGAGCTTCTCACATAAGGTCCGGCCACCACTTTCTGAAAACCCATCGCCTCGAGGCGATTCGCCAGATCCGCGAATCTTCCCGGCGATATATATTCCTTCACTTCCAAATGATGAGCCGTCGGCCTCAGATACTGTCCCAGCGTCAAAACACTGACGCCGGCGGAAAGTAAATGCCGTCCCGCCTCAAAAACTTCCGATTCCGTTTCACCAAGCCCGAGCATCAAACCGCTTTTGGTCACGACGTCCGGGGAAATCCGTTTCGCCGTTTCAAGGACGGTCAGGGAACGACGATAATCAGCCTGGGGTCGCGCGATTTTCTGCAACCTTTCGACCGTTTCCAGATTATGGTTAAACACATCCGTTCCCGCCTCCAGTACCCTGGCGATCAAATCTTCACTGGCGTGAAAATCAGGCGTTAATGTTTCAACACGGGAATCCGGAATCATGGCCTTGATCGCCCGAACCGTGGCCGCGTAATGCCCCGCGCCTTCATCGTCGAGATCATCCCGGGTCACCGAAGTAATCACGATATATTTAAGTCCGAGTTCCTGGGCCGCGAAAGCGACGCGTTCGGGCTCATCCGAGCGAAGCACTTCCCCCAAGCTTCCGCTTTCCACTCCGCAAAAACCACAATGCCGCGTGCAAACTTTCCCAAGAATCATAAACGTGGCCGTGTTCCTGGAGTAACACTCCTGCATATTGGGGCACTTCGCGGATTGACAAACCGTGTTCAGTTGAAACTTTCGAAGAATAGCGTGCGTCCGAGCGGTCGAATTTTCAGGAAGCGTCCGGCGTAGCCAGTCGGGAAATCTTCGGTAGTATCGCACGTTTTATGGTTCCTCGTGGTGGAGATCGAAAAAAAGGTGAGAACTTTTATCAAAAAGGTAGTTTAATGTCAAGGAGTATACCCCGTTTTCAGGGCGACCTATCTCATTCTGAAATCTACGTTTAGTTCAAAAACGGCTGAAGAAGACTTTCAGGGTGACCGATGGAAACAATCCGCACATCCCCCGAATAAAAAGGGCCTTCTTCCAGATAAAAACCCGCCTTGGGAAGCCCCAACGTGAGGGTCACATCGGCCTTGACCGCGACCTCACAAACCTTTCCCGTGTCGGCGTGAAGTCCTGAAGGAATATCAATACTGTAGATTTTCCGTCCAGACGCGTTCATCGCCTGAATCACGGAAACGTAAAATCCTTCCACCCGGCCCCTGAAGCCAACTCCCCAAATGGCGTCTATCAATAGGACAGCCGGACTCAATATCGAGGAAATTTCCTGAGCGGTTTCGGTCCCCTGGGCGTGGTGAAANNTCGAGAGTAACTGATAATTCGCGGCAGAAGCCCCGGAAAGAAGTTCGGGATTCGCCAGAAGCAACACCTCAACCTTGAATCCTTTTCGAGACAAGTACCGGGCCGCGACGAAACCGTCTCCGGCATTATTTCCTTTTCCGGCGACAACAAGAACCGGACACGGCTGAAAATCACCCGCCACAAGATCCGCCACCGCGCGGCCCGCGTTTTCCATCAACTGACGACTGTCCACACCAAAGCGCTCCGCCGACTGGCGGTCAATCCACCGCATTTGCTCGGCCGTCACCGCTTTCATTTTTCCTGGAGCGGCGTGCCCCCGGAAGCGCCGTCAGATCGCGTGGACATAGATCTCGCCGACGTAATCCTTTTCTCCGGCTCAAGGCTGGTCGTGTCGGAAGCGAGAAACATGATTAATTTCTGAAGCCCGCTACGAAGGGCATCAACCCCCCGCACCCACTCGCCCAGTTGCCGGCTCGCGGCCGTTAACTTTCTCTCCGTCCGACTTCGCGTTCTTCTAAAATCCTCTTGCATCTTGGCCAGTTTACTTTCCTGCTCGGCAAGCTGTCCTTCAAATTTTTGGACAAGATCCGCGCGCTCCTCGTTGAAACGGGCATTTTCCTCCCGTATTTTTTCAAATTCCTGATGTTCGAGTATCAAATCTTCCAGTTTCTTTTCCAGATCCTCCAGAATCTGGTCCCTCTCCCGTAACGCCTGTTCGCGAGTGTTCAAAAGATCCCGGGCTTTACCAAGCTCCCGTTCCGAACTTTCCATTCTCTGAAGAAGTCCGGCTTCCTTCGCTTTCAATTCGTCTGCCGCGCGGGCCGCATCATCCACCGCCTGCTGTTGATCCCGGACTTGTGTCTCAAGTTCCTCTATTTTTTGGTTGAGCTCCGCTGACTGGGTCTGGCAGGATTCCCGTTCAGTTTCCAGTTCCCGCGTTAACCGGGCCAACTCATCTTTGGCGGTTTGCGCCGCTGATTCGTTTTGCCGCATTTGCTCATCCCACTCCGACTGACGCCGCTGGGCGAGATCATTCAACTCCGCCACCTTGCCGGTCAATTCGTCCACTTGCGACTGAAGGGTCGCGCAATGATTTTCTCTTTCCTGAATCTGTCCGGATTTCTCTTGGATCTGATTTTCCAAATCACCGATTTTTGCCGCCCACTCGGATTTTTCCCGGGAAAAATCAGCGGAACTATTTTCGAACTGGCTTTGAGCGGCGCGTGCCTGTGTCAATTGTGTCTCAAGTTCCGCGACTTTACTTTCAAGCGACTGCTTTTGTCCGTTCAAATTCTGGAGCTCACCATCCACCGAGTTCATCGTCTGCTCACGTTGTGCTTCAAGTTCCCTGATTTTCGACTCGAGGTCCCGGCACCGGTCACGGATACTGTCTGTTTCCCCCAGTTCAATATCCTTCAGACGAAGCTCCTCTTCCAGTTCCTGGACTTTCCGCGAAAGGGCCTGGTTCTGCTCATCAAGTTCCGGCAAATCTCCGGTCTCATTCGCTGACTTCTCCGCCGGAGATTCCTGCGGAGAGTCCTGATCCTTCGCCTCCTGCTCACTTTTAGCGTGCTCGGCCATCAAACGTTCTTTAAGTTTCGATTTGATCTCACCTAACTCCGCGGAAGACTCGCCCGATTTTTTTTGCTTCCCATCCTGAATTTTCGCCAACCGTTCGGACAGTTCTTTCGCCTTTCTCTCCCAAACACCCGGATCAGCCGCCGGAGTTTCTTCTTCATCAGAACGGGAAACGGCAGGCGTTTCAACTTCCGGCTCCCCGGTTGCTCCAGACGGTACCGGCGCGGAAATATCTTCCAGAGGCAGGTTTTGCGATACCGATTCCCGGGATTTCGGCCGGGGCGTTTCACCATCACCGGACTCCACCCCCGGGGATTCTGGTTCCTGTTTCTCCGCTTGCGTCTGTTTTAAAAATGAAAAGGGAGATTTTGCTTTCGGATTTTCGGATTTCTTTTCAACGGGCTGTTGCTGTTCTTTGGGAGATCGGGCCGGTTGAGACGGCGAGATCTCATCTTTCAGGAAAAAAGAAAGATCCGGCACCTCGGGCCACATCACCTGGAAGCAATTCTTTTTTATCATATCGTGATTGGTGGTCTCGACCGTGGCTCCCAGTCGGGAGAAGAAGTTCTTGATACGCGCCGCCATCGCGAACGACAAGCCGTCAATGAGGATCAAAGGCGTATTGCTGATCGCCTGCTTGGCGTCCTTTTTTTCCAGGGAAAAAATTTCGCTTACCCGCTGAACCAGATCCTTTTTAAGTTTGGAAGGATAAGATTGGATAATGACACACCAGTTTTCATTGCCTGACATACTTTTCATTTCATCAAAATTCATCGCGCCACCTTCAATTTGAGATTTTGCCTTGGAGAAAAGATGCGCTATTATACCGCTTCGTTTTAATAATTCCATAGCTACCTGAAGGCGACGGGAAATTTTTCCGGCCCGCTCACCCGAGGGGTCAAATAACCTTTCCTCTATAAGGAAGAAACGTGCTCGCGATCAAAAACCTTCATCTAAAAAACCCGGTCATGCAGTCCCCGATGGCGGGATGCACCGACCTCGCCTTCCGGGTGATCGCCCGCCGGCACGGTCTGGAACTCGCGATGACCGAAATGATATCGGCCGAAGCGCTTGTCCGGACGCACAAAAAAACTCTCTCCCTTTTACTCCGTTCGCCGGACGACCAGCCGACCGGTTGTCAGATCGTCGGCGCCAATCCCGAGACGATGGCAAAGGCCGCGGAGATTCTGGAACCGATGGGTTTCGCCCTGATCGACATCAACTGTGGCTGTCCGGTCCCGAAAATCACGGGCCAGAACGCCGGTTCCGCTTTAATGAAGGACCCGAAACGGGCCCAAAAAATTTTTTCATCCGTCACGCGCGCCGTACGCGAAGTGCCCGTCACGGTCAAAATGCGAACTGGTTTTACCGATCCCAGCGGGAAGGAGGCCCTTCACCTCGCCCAACTCGCCGAGGCCTGCGGGCTTTCCGCCATCACCGTTCACGGACGGACCCGGGCCCAGGGATATTCCGGAAAAGCCGATTGGAACGTGATCAAAATGGTCAAGAGAGCAGTCACAATCCCGGTTTTCGGCAATGGCGATATTTTTACGGCCCGCGACGCGCGCCGGATCAAAAAAGACACCGGTTGTGACGGGATCGCGATCGGCCGCGGCGCGCTCGGAAATCCGTGGATTTACGAAAATATCAGGTCGGCATTCGGGCACAAAAAAATTCANNCACCTGGTCGAAATCAGGCGCACAGTCCGGGAGCACCTGCGCCTCAACGCGCGATTTGACGGGGAAAAAGTCGCGCATCTCAAGGCGCGCCACATCGCCAGCTGGTATATCAAAGGACTTCCCGGCGCTTCTCGCCTCCGGGAAAAAATCAACCGTAGCCGCTCCCTGGACGAAATTATCGCCCTCGTCGAGTCCCACGATTCCTGACACTGAACGGAGCCGACCGGAACGATTACCTGCGGGGTTTTACCAGTGGCGCCTTACCCAGTCGGACGAGCGCCGGGAGGAAAGGCGAAACGAGATGGAGTGAATGATCTGTTTGAGGGTCCGGTGAAGGATTTTGATCAGGAGGGACCCCCGGCGAAAATCAGCCGGGGCAAAATGCTCCGCCCTTTTTTCAGCGATCATCTTCTTCACTTCGCGCGGGACTTTTCCATTCGGGTCGTAGACCGCGATCGCGTGACCGCCGCTTTTATTCATAACCGTCATGGACGGCACGTCCGTGACCCCGTCACCGATATAAATCATGTTGGCGAACGGAATCCGGCGTTTCCCGGCCGGCATGTGCTGATTGATGCCCTCGCTTAGCTCAAGCTTTCCCTTGTTGATCCTGAAAAGAAACTGCGTCTTGTTGGTATCGTTAATAACGAGCTTCGGAAAAACCGGCCGGCCGTTTTCATAATCATATTCGCAGGCGTAGATTTTTTTAAAGTGCTTGCGGATACTGGCGCCGTCAAGCAGTTCGCTCAGGCCGCTTGAAATGATGTAATGCTCAACCGTGATCCCCCACTCCCGAACCTCCGGAATCTTGTTCATGAAGGAAGTCAGCTGTCTGAAATAACCTTGGGTGACTCCCGGGTAATACGGGAGTTGTGTTGCCAGCCTTTTTAGAGTTTTCCGGTCAAGCGGCCGCTCCTTAAACACCGGATCTGAAATCAGAAGGCGGAGATAGGCGAGAGTCGATTCATATCCTTTTTGACGGACCAACGCCCTGGATTTCGCCCAGAACTTGCGTTTGTCGATACCGTATTCCCGGAAGATAGTCTCTTCCTGCATATTGCCGGGCGCGAGGGTCCCGTCAAAATCATAGACAATCGCGATAATATTCTGAAGATCCTTCGCAGACTTTTTCTTCATAAAGTTCCGTTGCGCTCTTCCTGAGTTTATGACCTAACCGGCCTGGCTCCGTCCTGAAAACCTGAAAAATTCCCGTTCGCGTCCGCGTCGGGTAACCGAAACCGCCCCATCGAAAACGAGATCGCGGCTTTACTACCCGGAACCAAAACATCCAGCCGTCCGCCGGTTGCGCTGAGCCGATAAAGAACGCCTTCGAATCCGTACAGCGTACAGGCTTCCGCCAGATTCCCCTTGGAGGATTTCACCATTCCGGACTGGATCATCACCGCGACAACAACCAGGACCAGCGCGATCATTCCCGCGGCGACAACATTCTTGCAACTTTCCATACTTCCCCAATCCTTTAAAAGGTTAAAACAGGGCTGGTTGAAATGTGATAAAGGTTGTCTCGGCTTATTTAAAATAACGCTCGCGATAAAAGCGAAGCTCCTCGATCGACTCGCGAATGTCCGAAAGCGCGCGGTGTGATTTCCCTTTCGGCGGTTCCTTGTCTTTCGGATACCATCGGGCAACCAGCGCCTTGATCGTGCTGACGTCCACGTGACGATAATGCAGATAATCATCAATCGCCGGCATGTCTCGGGCGAGGAACCTCCGGTCATGATGAACGGAGTTTCCGCAAAGAGGCGCCTTTTTGGGCTTGCAGTATTCCTTCAAAAACTCAAGCGTCATCTTCTCGGCCGCCTTGACGGTCACGGTCGAATTTCTCACGTCAGCGATCAGACCCGACTTCGAGTGATGTTCCTGATTCCACTGGTCCATCCCCCGGATCAGGCGCTCCGGCTGGTGAATGACCAGGTTCGGTCCCTCAGCCAGGATATTCAGCTGACCGTCCGTGACGATCGAGGCAATCTCGATAATCCGGTCTTTCACGGGGTTCAGCCCCGTCATCTCCATATCGATCCAGACCATGTTAAAGCGGTGTGTCTTCGCGCTCATAAACTGCCTTTCTGTTCGGTCTCGGGAACGTGAAAGTTTTCGTTAGCGTAAAAAAGCTCGTCAAACTCATTTTCAAAAGCGTTCTTGAGAGCTTCGTTCACTTCCATCGCGAAAAGAAACGCCTCCGAGATTACCACGTCGGTCTCCTCCCCTTCGGCGCACTTCAGGCCGAGCTTCCCAAACAGGTGCGACGTGACGGAAAGCACGGGCGATTCCTCGGGACGGGCATTCACCGCGTAAAGACATTCGCTGAACCGCGTGGCCACGTCCACCGACTGAGGCGTCTCAAAGCGTTTCATAACCTCAAGAAAATACAGGTTCCTGATTTCCTTCGCCTCGAGCCCGTGCGCTTCACAACACTGGTTCCAGAACATACAACCGAGCGCGAGCTTCGCGGGAACAAAATCCTGAAGGAATTTCGTCGTGTCTGATTTTGCGACCCCCTTATTTTTCCGAAAAATGCCATTATATACCAACTCGTGAGCGGACGAATCCAGCACAAAATCGATCAAAAGGCGGGCGTTTTTTCCCAGAGTTTCCTTATTTTTTTTCATAACTTTCCCTTTTGATGTATCCTATCAACCTATCGTGCGACTTTCAAGCCGCGATTACACCCGGGCGGGCGCCCGGCCCACTTAATCTCCTGCTCATTGTGCCGATAGGATAGAAACTTAATGGACAAGGTGACGTGTGGCACGCAGACGACGAAAAAAAATCAAAAATCCGTTTAAAATTAAAATCAAGGTCAATAAAAAGAGGCTGAAGAAAGCGCTCTGGGTTCTCAGCATCGTTATGGTGGGTTATCTGCTCTTCCTCGGCACCCAGTATCTGGTTCGATCGGTGCGGAAACCCCAACCGGCCTCTCCTGTCATTACCCGTCCGACCATCACGACCCGGAGCCCCAAAGTGACTCAGGCGACCCAGGTGGCCCAGCCCGCCACTTTGTCCAGAAAAAAACCAGTGTCAGCGGTGACGGCACAAGTGCCGCCGCCCGCGCCCATCAAGCTAATCCGCCCTTCCATCGTCATCGTCATTGATGACATCGGCGCTCATAACAAACTTCGCGGAGAAATGGAACGCCTGGGAAACAAAGTCACTTATGCCATTCTTCCCCTGCTTCCCTATTCCCGGTTTTTTAGCGAACTCGCCACGCGAAAAAACGCGGAAGCCATTCTCCATCTTCCGCTGGACACGACCCAGGACATGATCCCGGGACGCGGCCTGATCGTCAGCACCATGCCCCGAGAACAGGCTCTCGACATGCTGTCGCGCGACATCGCTTCCGTCCCGGGAATCGTCGGAGTTAACAATCACATGGGATCAAGAGGGACGGCGGACCGCGAGATGATGACCCTCATCCTGGAAGAACTCCATCGCCGGGGGCTTTTCTTTCTGGACAGCTACACGACGAAAGATTCCGTCGTCCCGTCCGTCGCGAGACAGATCGGAATTCCGTTTCTTCAGCGGGGTGTTTTTCTGGACAATGTCGACTCCCCCGAGGCGATTCGCGGCCAGATCCGGGAGACGGAAGCCGTGGCAAAAAAACAGGGATACGCCATCGCGATCGGACATTACCGGAAAAATACACTGGACGTTCTGTTTCGCGAAATTCCGCGGCTTGAG
>DCTJ01000092.1:4026-10786 GCA_002329545.1 Candidatus Omnitrophica bacterium UBA1443 | reverse complement strand
AAGCGATTCCTAATTCTCCTTCATAAAAAACCGCAGGGCCCTTTTGTTGTAAAAGCCGGAATGTCTTTGCAAGATCCTTCTGGCGAACAATCTCGCCTGCTTTTAAAAGCCCGCTCTCGTTAAAAAAAACTTTCTGAAAATCACCAGATGCCTGAAGCACTGCCCTTTGGGCCAGCCATGATTCGGCCAGCACTTCGGAAATGGCAACCCCTTCTTCGGCCATTGCCACCGCAGGTTCAAGAAGTTCGGCAAAAGACATTTTTCGGAGTCCGAACCGGGACTGAATTTCGGAAAGAACTTTTAACGTTCCGGGGACACCGGTCGCGAGGCCGGTTTTTCTGAGTTCCGTATAGTCGGCTTTGAGTTGATCCCGTTGCGGACCCAGAAACATTTCCGGAGATGCCTGGGCCGGAGCCTGGACGCTCCCGTCAAAATAGAGAACCCGCCGTAAAACGGCATCATAATAAAGCAAGGACGCGCCTCCGAACATGCCGCTGGACTGCGGCGCGACGACGTTCAAGACCGCCTGGGCCGTCACGAGGGCGTCCGCGGCGTTACGNNGAGCGCGGCCTGGGAAGCCCTGGAATCCGGAGTCACAACCACGGCTTTATAACTACTGGCGGCCTGGGCCGACGAATTGAAAAAGGCCAGGCTGTAGATAAGGGCGCCTAAAAGCGCACTACGGGGTGAGAATTTTCTTGGCAGCGGTAACAATGTGAGGGGCCGTCAGGCCGTATCGTTCAAGCAGTTCTTCGGGTTTCCCGGACTCAGCAAAAGTGTCCTGGATGGCCACAAACCCCATCTTGCAAGGATGGTGGGCAGAAAGAAAGGCCGCCACGGCGCTTCCAAGTCCACCCCAAATCTGGTGTTCTTCTGCTACGATGATCCGGCCGGTTTTTTTGGCTTCTTCGAGTAAAAGAGTTTTATCGAGCGGCTTCACGGTGTGCATATCGATCACTCCCGCCTGGATACCTTCCAAGGCAAGAGCCTCGGCCGCATCAAGGGATTCGGCAACTTCACCCCCGTTGGCCACAATCGTAACGTCTTTCCCGTCCCGGAGCCGGACGGCCTTCCCGATCTCAAAATGGGTGGCCACATCATGGACAATCGCCGCTTTCGGGCGACCGGTTCTCATGTAAACTGCGCCTCGGTGCCGAGCCATTTCTCTGACCAGGGCCCGGGTTGAGATTTCATCCGAAGGAACGATCACTGAAAAATAAGGAAGGCTAGTCATGAGAGCAACANNCTTCAATCGACATCTGGGACGCGCCGTCTTCGCCCACCGTAATGCCGCCGTGCGATCCCACCAGTTTCACATTCTGTTCGGAGAAAGCAATCCCCATCCGGAACTGATCAAATCCCTTGGAAACCAGAAAGGAAGCGAAACTCGACGCAAACGGAATTTTTCCGCACATCGCAAACCCCACCGCGACGCCCGCAAGATTGGCTTCCTGAATACCAACATTAAAAAAACGTTCGGGAAATTTTTCCGAAAACAAAACGGTCTTTGTGGATTTCGACAGATCCGCATCAAGCACCACAATGTCGCGGTTTTCTCCGCCCAGCGCAACAAGGGTCTCCCCGTAAGCGTCACGTGTGGCCTTTCCCATGACCCGTTTCATTTCAGCTCCTCCAGCGCCCTTTTTATTTCATCCGCGGTGGGGGCAACTCCGTGAAAATGGTTGTTCCCTTCCATAAAGCTAACGCCCTTTCCCTTCACGGTATGGGCCACAATCATGGCGGGCTGACCCTGGACCTTTTTGGCCATCTCGATCGCCTTGATAATCTGCTCCATATCATGACCGTCAATCTCCTGAACGTGCCAGCGGAATGATTTCCATTTTTCAACCACCGGCTCCATATCACAGATTTTTTTTGTGGAATCGTCCAACTGAAATTTATTGTAATCCAGGAAAGCAATCAAGTGGTCCACCTTGTGGTGAGCTGCCATCGCCGCGGCTTCCCAGGTCTGCCCCTCGTTCATCTCCCCGTCACTGGTCAGGACATACGTGAAATATTTTTTTGGGTCGAGCCGTCGCGCAAGCGCAATGCCAATCCCGATCGAAAGCCCTTGCCCGAGTGACCCGGTCGAAGCCTCAATCCCCGGGAGTTTGCGCCGGTCCGGATGCCCCTGGAGCGGACTCCCGAATTTTCGAAAATCAGTAAGGGTGTCCGGGCTAAAATATCCGGATTCTGCCAAGACTGAGTAAAGCGCCGGACACGCATGCCCTTTACTCAGGACTAACCGATCCCGCTCGGACCAGCCGGGCGCCTTGGGGTCATGATTCATCTGGTTAAAATAGAGGGCGACAAGAATATCGGTGCAGGAAAGCGATCCTCCGGGATGCCCGGATGCGGCGGCCCCCGTCATCTCTACAATGTGACGGCGGACAACTTTGGCCTTAGCCTTGAGTTCTTCGGTGGAAAGCTGATTCATTAATTAAAACTGTCCCTAAAAGTAATCGATCTGGTGGGCTAAAGGCCGTATCGTATCCACTTTTTTATCATGCGTCAATGTCAAAAAAAGTGAAACGATTTTTAATACCCTCGATCGACCTTCGGGTTTGGAAAAAACCGAAAAAATCTCAGTAAGGAAGGTCGAAAGCATCCTGCAGTTCTCAGAAAAGTCCCGGGAAGAGTTGATCGAAGAGATTCTCCGGCTTCGAAAAGAGAATGAGGAATTACAGCGCAAACTCGGGAGTAAAGAAAAAGCCAATGAGCAACGGAAGCTTCTGAAACTGATGCGCTCGTCTCAAAGGGTTGAGAATCCGAAAACCCCGGGTCGCAAAAAAGGTCACGAAGGCGTCACTCGCTCCAAACCCAAAAAAATCGACCGGGTGGTCGAGCTAGAGTTGACGCATTGCCCCGATTGTCATCACTCTGTTGGTGAGTCGCAGGGAGTGGTCGAACACATTCAGGAAGATCTCATCCCCGCACATGTCGAAGTCACTTGTTTCAGGAAGCACCGGTACTGGTGTCCCGGCTGTTCCAAGATCATTACGGCGCCTCCCGCTCCCGAAGAGATCCCGAATGGTTATGTTGGACCGAATGTGCTGGTTCAGACGGTGCTTTTAAAATATCACCACGCCCTTCCTTTCAACAAGATCGCGGAGCTTTTCGGCTCGCTTGCGGGTCTTACGATCACGGAAAGCGCTTTAGCGCAGTCGCTTCAGAGGATGAGTGAATGGCTCAAGGTAGAATCGGATACGATCCTTGCGGCTATTCGTGCAAGTCCTCTTCTTCATATGGATGAAACAGGATGGAATGTCAGCGGAATCCGTCATTGGTTATGGGCGGCCGTCAACAAGCGCCTGGCTTTCTACCGGATCGCAAGAAGCCGAGGAGCCAAGGTTCCGAAGGAGATTTTGCCTGAAAAATACGGGGGTGTTCTTGTGACAGATTTTTACTCTGCCTACAACAAGCTGAGCGGAAGGAAGCAGCGGTGTCTTGTGCATCTGGAGCGGGAAATGCACCGGTGTTTTTTACGTGATCAATCAGCGGAGTATCTAAAATATCACAGGATCCTCAAATCCATCGTTCAGGACGCTCGCGCATTAAAGGAGAGCCGGAAACGGTTTTCATTCAAGGTGTATTTCAGGAAAGTGAGTTTGATCCGAAGGCGTTTACTGCGCTGGGCCTGCCGGGAGCATGAGAACAAGAATTNNTTGAAGCGTCTCTCGCAGCGGTTCATGAGACACGCGCTCGAGATGCTGACGTTTCTGGAAGAGCCGGAAATCCCTGCGGACAATAACCGTGCGGAACGGATGATCCGGCCGCATGTGATCATTCGCAATCGCAGTTTTCAAAACCGCTCTGACCGCGGGGCAGGCGCCCATGAGGTCATGATGAGTTTACTTCACACGCTTCGGCTTCAGGATAAAGACCCTCTCTCCTTTTTCAAGAAAGCCGTACTTCGCCACTCTCAGGGCAATCCCACCCCAATTCTCTCTCTGTAGCTTCAATCCGCTAAATAGTTACCAGTAAGTGCCGATCACGTCTTCGCGGATATATGTAGTTTTGGGATCGTCTTCGGTCGGCATGACAAAACCGATCGGTCCGGCGTGAGGGCCGCCGTAAGCGCCGATATCGTTTCGGATGGTGCCTTTCGATGGCGGAAGTGCCGGTGTGCTTGCCGGATTCGGCGTAGGATAGGTTAACTTGTCGTAAATGTCATAATATTTTTGATCAGGATCACCCGCATCAATCGCAGGCGAACCGGCCGCGAGTGTAAAATCACCCTTTCCCGAGTTTACAAACTTCGGGTTGTTGTAAAAACAATTAGTGACTGAATTGGCCCCATTCAGGCTCAACTGTGAAGGAGAACCCTGATTATTGTAAATGATCGAATTCTTCAAATATAAGTGGCCGTTATTTTTTTTTAAGTAATCATAACCGGGCACACTACTGGCATTGGGCTGATAGACGCCACTTCCATTTGAAGAATTATTATTTACAATCGTATTGTTTGATGCGGATATGTGGGCGTCATCAAAAATGAACGCATATATTCCTCCGCCATAACCATCTGAGCTTGCATTTCCGATTATCAAATTATTAAACATCTCGAAAGGCGTAGCAGACTCACCTACTTTTAGCTGTACACCTNNTCCGCCAGGCCCAATACCGCTATTGTTCCTAACGATATTGTGGGAAACGACAGTCTCAGCAGCTTTTCCATGCCAAAATGAAACGCCCCCACCCCCGCTACTAAGGCCATCATCAGAAGTATAGATGTTTTCTTCTATGGTATTATTTGACATAACAAGCGAAGAAAAATTTGACACATTAACTTGGCCACCGGCTACTTTCCAATTAGCTTTATTACCTGATATCAAATTATTATGAAAAATGACTTTGTCGGCGCGCTGCGCGTCTATGTAAAAGCCTGGACCATGAACGTTGCTTTTATTATTTTTATTATTTTCTTTGATAATATTATTCTGAATTTTCAGGTAATTGTCCCAAAACAGATAAGCATATAAGCCACCATAATAACGCCCGGCATTACCTTCTATAAGATTATTGTATATATTTAGAGATCCACCTTTCTCGAGGTGAATATATATTCCTCCAGTGAAATAACCTTTATTTTTCAAAATAGAATTGTTGCATATTAGGTTGGCAGAGTCACCAGTAAAAATCCCCCCTCCCTCTCCTCCCTCTCTCCTCCTTCTCCCGACTTCGTTTTCAGATATTAAATTATTAGAGATAATAGTACTATTAGTTGAACCTGTAGAATATACTCCCCCCCCATATGAGAAGCCATCATTGCCGGTTATGGAATTACCAGATATTACTATCCGAGAAGACCCGTCATAAGTTTTGGCATATATCCCTCCTCCATATTTGTGGGCCGTATTATTGGTTATGACATTATTGGATATTGTTATGGAAGAATTCTTCGCGGCTGTAGCAAATATCCCCCCGCCACGAGCTTTAATGCCTTCGGGGCCACTTGTATGATACCTATAACCATTTCTAATAGTGAATCCGTCTATGGTATGTTTTTCATTTTTAGATGCTTCCCACTCAACGACTCTCCCATTGCTACCGCCGTCAATGATGGTTTCATAAGCATCAGCAATCATGCCGGGGTTTGAAGGATCTTTGTAATGCCTCTTCCATGCGCTGGCATCATAACCTCCCTCCAGGGTAAGGGCTTTGCCATATATATTTTTGATATTTTCATAATATGGCGTTTTACCATTACTTGAAACCTGCACGACATCCCCATCCTCCGCGGCAACAAGCGCCGCCTGGATGGTGTCATAGGAGCCTTTGACCGTTGTAACATTGCCACTTGAGTCTCTTGTAACAACTCGCACCGGCTTATAACTTCCGTGAAAAATACGGCAAAAGGCCGCGGTCTGGAACAGGGCGTCACGACGGGCGATGCCCTGCGGGTCTTCGGCTTCGAGGCGAACCCGCGCCATCTGGAAACGCTCACCACCCTCGGGAAATCCTGTGAGCTGAAAACCTGTCACCGATGGAAGGACTATTTCAGGAGAAGGGAGAGGATCCTGGGATAGATCCGGCTGATAGCAAAGATTGCCGCCTGGGTCACGATAATAACGGGAACTGATGTAATCCTCGCCAACTTTTCTGGAAAGGGTAAGAGTACTGTTTGGCGCGTCAATCTCAAGATAATTTGCGTGCTGGATGGCGCTGACAATCCGATCCAGGGCCAAGTGAGTATTCAAAAAAAGGATGGCCTGGTTCATCCCCATATTCACCAACCCCTGAAAATTGAAACGAACCGTGACCGTCATCAGCAAAACGCCACTCAGTAACGTCAGCGCCACGATCAACTCAACAAGACTTAAACCTCCCTGCCATGCCTTTCGTTTCATCCCTGGAACCTCATTCCCTGCTTTAAATAATAGCACAACCCGGCGATTTTAGCGTAAACACGCAAATTCCTCTCCTGGCAAACTACTCACAAAAAACGCTCCTGACATTCTGTCTGCGCCCCTGAAGACGACGAACCTAACAGAGATCCTTCACGCCACGGCCCACCGTTCAGGATGACCGGCTTTTTCAGTAGAAGCGGTTTCATAAGTCCCTTTTGCATTTTNNNNGGGTTGGAAATACTTGTGAAACCGCCTCTAGCCTGACAAGCATTACATCCCTCATGCCTCGAGCACTCTCTTTACCAAATTGACGACAATATCCAAAACAGCTGAACGAGTTTTTGAAAATCCTTTGCCTTACACCAGCCCAACCGGAAAAATCTCAATAAGTCCCGATCACGTCTTCGCGG
>DCTJ01000092.1:0-3931 GCA_002329545.1 Candidatus Omnitrophica bacterium UBA1443 | reverse complement strand
CAGAGATAGAAAAAAAGCCGGATCGTTCTCTCAGGGTACACGCAATCCTGACTCTCCAGCAACCGCTCCGGGAGAATCTCAACCGCGAGCTCTTCCTGAACTTCCCGCACAAGACAATCCTCCAGGGGCTCATTCAGCTCCCGTTTCCCGCCCGGGAATTCCCAGAGGCCGCCGTGGCTATCCCAAACTTTCCGCTGGGCCACAAGNNACAAGAACCTTTCCGTCCTTGATAATGACCGCGCACCCGACTTCGATTATTTCCATCAAACAACCTGTTCCTTTTCCGAAACTTTACAGGGCAAACTCTGCGACAAGTAATGTTTATTTAAAATTCCCGGGGTGTAAAACTGGAACATTTTACAGTCGTAAGTCCTTGAATGAAACTCTTTTATATAAAAATCTGCTTTTTTGCAAGCGGGTTGACTTGAAAGATTTTCTCCTTATAATGACAACTCTATGTCCTGCAGTTCCTATTTCTACCAATACCTTTTTGTAGCGGTTTTCTTTGCGTTTGCGGTCATTTTCGCAATCCTCCCGCTCGCCTTGGCGTGGTTTCTGGCTCCGAAAAAGCCATTTCCCGCGAAAACCGCCCCTTACGAATGTGGGCTTGCTTCCCGGGGAAACCCCTGGATCCAGTACCAGGCTCAGTACTATCTTTTCGCACTCATTTTTGTGCTTTTTGATGTCGAAGTGATCTTTATCTATCCCTGGGCCGTAGCATTTAAACAGTTGGGGATGTTCGCCTTTGTAGAGATGATCATTTTTATCGCGATCCTTTCCTTTGGACTTTTGTATGCCTGGAAAAAAGGACTGCTGGAATGGGAGTAAACCTTGACGGCACACGGGCTGAAGCTTCTGGAAATTTCACTCCGTACTTCGTAAACCTCACAACATCACATTAACGATGGAATACACGGAAAATAATTCAACGATCGATCCGGCTCTTCGCGATAAGATGACAAAACAAAATGTCTTTGTCACGACCCTTGATTTTATCTACAACTGGGGGCGCCGCTCATCGGTCTGGCCCATGCAGTTCGGACTGGCCTGCTGTGCGATCGAAATGATCGCCGCGGCGGCCGCGCGTTACGATATCGCGCGTTTTGGGGCAGAACTCTTCCGCGCCTCACCGCGCCAGGCCGACCTCATGATTGTCGCCGGAACCGTCACCAAAAAAATGGCTCCGAATGTCGTCCGCCTTTTTAACCAGATGGCAGAACCGAAATACGTAATCGCCATGGGGGCCTGTGCCGTCTCGGGCGGCCCCTTTGCTGATGGCTACAACGTCTTACGCGGCATTGACCGCTTTATCCCGGTGGATATATACATTCCCGGCTGTCCTCCCCGCCCTGAGGTTCTGCTACACGGCCTTATGCAACTCCAGAAAAAGATCGATTCACAAAGCATCCGGAAAGCCGAATGGTATCAAAAAGGTCTCAAGCGCGAGTTCCCGATTCCCGAACTTGGACCTCACGGCCTGGTCCCGAAATTTAACCCGGAAGTCTGGCAACCCCCGGAAACCGATCACCGGGCAACGCATTATGGGCATGTGATCCGGACCGGCAAAAAGACAAAAGCCCCGAACCTTGAGCCGGTGGCCGTCACCCCGTCTTCACCAAGTTCTTCGGCCGGAGCATAACCTTATGCCCCTCATGATTAATTCACTCAAAGATGCTCTCGAGAAAAAGTTCCCGGGGATTAAACTTCGGGTCCTCCGCGATTCGGTCCTTCTTGAGGATCCCCAGGACCTCACTCGAATCACTCAATACATCAAAGAATCTCCGGACTTTCGGCTGGATTATTTATCAAGCATTACGGCCTCTGATTTTCTGGATTATCTTGAAACGATTTATCATTTTTATTCCATCGAGAAAAAATCCGGTCCCTGGATCCTCCGCGTCCGGGTTCCAAGGAAAAACGCGCATGTCCCTTCCCTGGTTTCACTTTATCAAAGTGCGGAGCTTCAGGAGCGGGAGGCCTACGACCTGTTCGGCATTGTGTACGACGGTCATCCGGATCTCCGGCGCCTTTTCCTCTGGGAAGGGTTCGAGGGGCATCCGCTTTTAAAAGATTACGAACAGGAAGATACGAACACGTTGGAGTCTCGGGATGTCGAGTGGCTGAAAGCCCATGGCGTCAAGGTCCCTGAAACAATGGAAAAAAATGCCGCGGAACTCAAGGCATCGGGCAAGCGGGCCCTGGCTGAAAAACCCGCCGAGCCCAGGCAGGCGTAAAATATGGCCCTTTTAAATGAAATTAAAAAAGACGGTGAAATTCTCGAGATCAACTTCGGGCCGCAGCACCCCTCAACTCACGGAGTGTTTCGTATGCGCGTCCTGCTGGAGGGAGAAACCGTCCGGGAGCTAAAACCCGTGATGGGTTACCTCCACCGCAATCAGGAACAGATCGCCGAAAATACCACTTACGCGGGGATCATCGGATTTACGGACCGGATGGACTACATCAACGCCCTTTCCAACAATTTCTCTTATTGCCTGACGGCCGAAAAACTCGCGTCCGTCGAGGTCCCTGAGCGCGCCGCTTACATCCGGGTTATCATGGCCGAACTGGCGAGGCTCGTTAATCACGCGACCGCGGTCGGCTTCCTTTTGAACGACCTCGGTTCTTTTTTTACCCCTCTTCTTTACGCCCTCCGAGAACGGGAACGTATCCTCGACGTCTTTGAGGCGGTCACCGGCTCGCGTATGATGTGTAACTATTTCCGTTTCGGCGGCGTCAAACGGGATCTCGACGAAAACTCACTTACCGCGATCAAAACCATCGTCCGGAAATTCCCGCGGTTCCTTGATGAGTTTGAGGCCCTTCTTACCTCCAATGAAATTCTCTGCATGCGTTGTCAAAATGTCGGCGTCCTGCCGGCGGATCTTGCGATCAATGCCGGCATTACCGGGCCGACGCTTCGCGCCTCGGGAGTGAATTATGATATCCGCAAGATTGACCGCTACGGACTTTATGACCGTTTTGATTTCAAAGTACCGCTTGGAAAGAAAGGCGATGTTTACGACCGTTATTATGTCCGCATTCTCGAAATGCGGGAAAGCGTGAAAATTCTGGAGCAAGCTCTCCAGGCGATTCCTGCGGGTGACTTCATCCATCCCAAGACCGCCCCTTTGCTACGAAATCCCCGGAATTTCAAACCGCCGGCGGGAGAAGCTTACGGCCGGACCGAATCTCCCAAGGGCGAACTCGGATTTTATCTCGTCAGCGATGGAACGCCCCAGCCGTGGCGATGTCACGTCCGGGCCCCTTCACTGATCAATCTTTCGGCACTCGAAACCATGTGCCTCGGCCAAAAAATCGCGGACATCATGATCATCTTGGGAAGCATCGATATCGTTCTCGGGGAGACTGACCGATGAAACATTTTTTCAAAAAAGGCTCGGTCCCCTTCTGGGGGTTCGGCATCCTCTCCGGCATGGGAGTCACGCTAAAAAACTTCATCGATTCTTATTTCAAAAAACCGGACTCGGGCGGTATTTTTACCATCCAGTACCCCGAAGAAAAATCTGCGGATTTTGAGGCGGCGAGAAATTTCCCGTTCCTGGTGTACGATGAGACGCCGGAAAAGCCGCGGTGCGTCGCGTGCGGGATCTGTGAGCGCGAGTGCCCGGTCAAATGCATTCACGTGGTAATGGCCAGGGACGAGGCCGGAAAACCTTTGCGGAAACCCGCAGTTTTTGATATTGATTACAGACTTTGCATGAATTGCGGAAACTGTGAGGAGGTTTGTCCTTTTCATTCGATCTTTATGGATCATGATTACGAAATTGCTTCCTGCGACCGCGGCTCGCTCCTGAGACCCATGAGCAAACTTTTGAAATCGAACGACTATTTTCACAAGGTCCGTCCGGTAGACTCCGGGAAAACCGACGCCGCCATTAGAGCCGGCCAAGCAAAGAAAGCCTCGGTT
>DCTJ01000060.1:8270-28699 GCA_002329545.1 Candidatus Omnitrophica bacterium UBA1443 | reverse complement strand
AAATATGAGCGGCCAATTACGCACGATTAAAACCCGGATCCGGAGCATTGAAAGCACGAAAAAAATCACTCGCGCCATGGAAATGGTGTCCGCTGCCAAACTGAAGCGTTTTCAGAAACTTCTCGACCAGACGACTCCGTACGCGCGAGCACTCGAAAAACTGCTCGCAAATATTCTGGGATCTTCTTCGAGTTGCCATCATCCTCTGCTTGCGGAACGGGAGGAAAAACAATGCGCCCTCTTGGTAGTCACATCCGATACGGGATTGTGCGGATCTTTTAACATGGATCTCATCCAGGAAACCCGGCGCTTTATTGAATCCCGGCCCAAGAAACCCCTTTTGATCGGATTGGGGAAAATCGGAATCAACGCCTTGTCGCGAGATCACCATACCTGGCACACGATGGTTAAAGATACAAAAACAGCTGATGTCGAATCGACCGTCAAAAAAATTGAGCTTCTTATGGAAGCCCTTTTCCGCGAACGGGTCGTGGATGCAGTGTACGTAACCCGGGCCAAATTCGTAACCCAATCTGCCTATAAAGCCATCACTGAAAAAATTCTTCCGTTTTCAGTCCCCCAAAAAGGTGGGGGTCTCGCTCATTCATTACCTTATATTTTTGAACNNTGAAAAAATTCTTCCGTTTTCGCTCCAAAAAGAAAGCGAGGACCCTGTTCGTTCATTGCCTTATATTTTTGAACCTTCACCGGAATTTCTTTTTACACGGCTGATTCCAATGATTTTTGAAGTGAAAGTCCGCGAATTTTTTCTGGAGTCTTTTGTCGCCGAACAAACCGCTCGCATGGAGGCCATGCATCTTGCCACCAAAAATGCGGGAGAGCTGATCGATTCGCTGACATTAGCAAGAAACAAGATCCGCCAGGCAGCCATCACCAAAGAACTGATCGAAATCGTTTCAGGATCAAGAGCTTTAAAAACCTAGCTACAAAGACACACACCACAAAGCCACAGGGTAATTCGTGTGGCGTGTGGCCTTGTGGCATGTCACTTTTGAGGAGTTTTTATGTCATCCGGTAAAATCATTCAAGTCATGGGTCCCAGCGTCGACGTCGAGTTTGAGGCCGGGCAGTTGCCTTCTATTTTAAATGCGCTGGAGGTCGATATCCCGGGCACTGAGCCGAGAAAACTCGTCCTCGAGGTCGCCCAGCATACCGGCGACAACGTGGTCCGGTGTATCGCGCTGGCTTCCACCGACGGGTTGGTTCGCGGAATGCCGGTTCGAGACACCAAAGCGCCGATTTCGGTTCCCGTTGGGGATCAAACGCTCGGCCGCGTGTTCAATCTTTTAGGAGACCCCATCGACAAAGTAGGACCTCTGGAAAATCCGGAAAAACGATATGTCATTCATAGGGCACCGCCTTCTTTTGAGGAATTGCTTCCGGTCAAATCGATCCTCGAAACCGGGATTAAAGTCATTGATCTCCTCGCTCCTTACCCAAAGGGGGGCAAGGTCGGACTGTTCGGCGGCGCGGGAGTTGGGAAAACCGTGGTCGTTATGGAGCTCATCCATTCAATCGCAACCGAGCACGGCGGCGTCTCCGTCTTCTGCGGNNGTCTGCGGTGTCGGCGAACGCACGCGTGAAGGTAACGATTTGTGGTTGGAGCTCAAGGAATCGGGAGTCATTAACAAAACAGCCATGGTCTTCGGACAAATGAATGAACCGCCCGGGGCGCGACTTCGAGTGGCCTTAAGCGGTCTCTCGATGGCGGAGTATTTCCGTGATGAAGAGCATCAAGATGTTCTGGTGTTCGTCGATAATGTTTTTCGATTTACCCAAGCGGGAGCGGAAGTCTCGGCCCTTCTTGGGCGGATGCCGTCCGCCGTCGGTTATCAGCCAAACCTCGCGACTGAAATGGCGGAGCTCCAGGAACGAATCGCGTCCACCAAAGCCGGTTCTATTACCTCGGTTCAGGCGATCTACGTCCCGGCTGACGACCTTACCGATCCGGCTCCGGCCACCACTTTCTCACATCTTGACGGGGTGACGGTTCTGTCGCGCCAAATTGTCGAACTCGGCATTTATCCTGCGGTCGATCCCCTCGCCTCAACTTCGCGCATACTTGACCCACGAATCGTCGGGGAGGATCATTACAATACGGCGCGAGAAGTACAGCGAATCCTCCAGCATTACAAAGATCTTCGCGATATTATTGCCATTCTCGGAATGAATGAGCTTTCCCAAGAAGATAAGGAAACGGTTACGCGAGCGAGAAAACTCGAAAAATTCTTGTCCCAGCCATTCTTTGTGGCAGAAGCCTTTACGGGACGCAAAGGCCGATACGTCCATCTGAAAGATACGATCGCCAGTTTTAAGAAAATCATCTCCGGCGATCTGGACGAAGTCCCCGAACAATGTTTTTTTATGTGCGGTGGAATTGAGGACGTTCTCGAAAATTACGAAAAGATGAAGATTGCGAAATAGTAAAATAGCCCATGAGAGGATCTTGGTGTTCGAGGATTGCCAACTTCGAAACCTTTTTCCCGGAGAACTCTGATGAATGAACCCGTTTACACTCTAGAAATCGTGACCCCGCAAGGCCTCGCCTACACGGGACGGGCGGCCCATGCTCTTATCCCCGTCGATCACGGATATGTGGGCGTCCTGGCCAACCACGCGCCCTATCTGACCGCATCTTCCGGCGGGCGGCTCACGATCCGTGAGGGAACTGGGCTCGTTCGTGAATTTACCGTCGGAGACGGTTTTTTTGAAATTAACGAAAACCGTGCCGTTTTTCTCACCAAAACCTGCGCAAAAACCGAAAACGGCCCCGTTTAACCTGTGGCGCATCCACCCTGAACAACCCGTAATTATCTGAAGACTTGGTTGCTACCGACCATTTATAGATTCCCACGGGCAAGCTCCTGAATCCGCATGAAATTTTTTAATTTAAAAACGATACTTTCCTGAATTTATGAAAATTCCACGAAAAATGCCTGCTCCTTCATTTTATTTATGCTAACATGAAATCATGATTTCGTTTTTAACCTATACAGCGGTCCGGTTTGCGAGCTTCCTAGCTAATTGTTTCCCGGTTTCCTTCACCTTATGGATGACAGCCCGTACAACTGATTGGGTTTATGGGTTCCTCAAAGAGCGACGACAAATAACACTTGAAAATATTAACCGTGTTTTCGGAGATTCCATCCCTCCCGAAAGGAAAACAGCACTCGCAAAGGGGGCCTTCCGAAGCGCCGCGCTTTCGATGGTCGAACTCCTTATCGTCCGAAAGATCGCAAGAAATGCCCGGGAACGATTTTCTATTTCGGGGGATCAATATCTCGAAGAAGCTTTCGCGAAGCAAAAAGGTGTTGTGATGACCGTCGCGCATTTCGGCTCGTGGGAATATCTTCCATTCCTTTCCTTCCTGAAAGGGCGGCGCTGGTCAGTCGTCGTCAAAAACATCAAAAACCCGCATGTTAACCGAATGGTCGATTCACTGCGCCGCGTCATGAGGGTTCATCCGATCTCTAAAGACGGTTCCATCCGGACCGTCTTGACTGAGCTTAAAAAGGGGCACGGCGTGGCTATTTTAATCGATCAATGGGCCGGCGATGAGGGGATCTGGGTCGACTTCTTCGGGACATCAACCTCCACTACGTCCATTCCGGCCCGCCTTGCAAAACACACGGGTTGCGCTCTGGTTCCGGCATACTGTCTACGACGGTCACCGGGACAATATGAAATTCATGTGGAAAAACCCTACCATTACGACACCAAGACCCCAGGTTGGGAAGCGCGAATCACCACAGAGTTAAACCAGCTTTGGGAACACTGGATCCGCCTCCATCCCGATCAATGGCTGTGGGGGCATCGTCGCTGGAAAGATAAGCCAAGAACAATTCGAACCGTTTCACAGCAAACTATTTCTACTGGCCGTGCTGATGAACATTGAGCTTACGATCGAAAAACTGGTCTTTGGCGGTGACGGGTTAGGCTTTGTCGACGGAAAGGCCTATTTCATTGAAGGCGCGCTTCCCGGAGAAAAAGTGCTTGCCCGAATTACCAATGATAAAAAAAACTACGGTAAAGCGCGACTGATCAAAGTTCTGAGCCCTTCCCCCGAGCGCCTCACGCCTCCTTGCCCTTATGTCCAATCTTGCGGCGGTTGCCAGTATCAGCACATTCGCTACACCGATGAACTCCGGTGGAAGGAATTACAGGTTCGGGAAAGTTTTGCGCAAACAATTCGCATCGACCCCACTTTAATTCAGCCGATCCGTCAAGGCCCCAGAGAATATCATTATCGCCAAAGCATCACGCTCCACCGGACCGCGAAAAACAACCAGAAGCCGAGTCCTCTTGCTTTTATTGGGCGGGATAACCGCTCCTTTGTCTTCATCCAAAATTGCCTTCTCGCGGGCGAATCCCTTCAGAGCGTTTTTAAGGAGTTGCACACCCTCGGCAAATATGAAACCAAGCGAGTTTTCAAAATCGCGGAAAATGGCGCGATCGTCTCCAGCGAAGAAGATAAGCTGTACCGGATCAGGTTGGCGGACGAACTTTTCTGGGCTCACTCAAGAGGCTTTTTCCAAAACAATCTTGAGGTCACGCAACAAGTCGTCGAAGAGCTACAAAACATCGTCGAAATGGTCAAACCTTCCCGTTTTATCGACCTTTACTCGGGAGTGGGGACCTTCGCGGCGCTCGCGGGTTCCCAAGCGCAGGAAATCTTCTGTTTTGAGGAAAGTATTTACGCCGTGGAATGTCTCAAAAGAAACTTGAAAGAAAGACAGCTCCCTGGCGCAATTTTCAAGGGCAGGGTGGAACAAACTTTTCCGAATTTCTGGCTCGGGAATCAAAAAGAAGGTTCACTCGTTCTTCTGGACCCGCCGCGGCTCGGAATCACTTACGATCTGGCCAGTTTTTTCGCCAAAGCAGACAAGATGAAAAATATCATCTATCTCGCGTGCGATCTCCAGATCCTCATCCGGGATCTCAAAATCATCCTGTCAAAAGGCCGTTACCAGATTAAAACCATCGTGCCGTTTGACATGTTCCCCCGGACCAAACATCTTGAAGTGCTGGCCTGGCTTGAGCAAATTTAACCGTTTTCTTCAGGCGGCAGACCCGGCGACAGCGCCACTGGCCCAGGCCCAAGCCAACTGATACCCTCCGCGCGAAGCCTGGACATCCACAATTTCTCCCGCAAACGCAAGCCCCCGTTGGAACTTTGATCCCAGTTTTTCAGTCACTTCAAACGAAGGTATTCCGCCAGCCGTAAACTCCGCTTCATTCCAGCCCCGGGTCCCCAGCACCCTGAATTTTTTACGCTTAATCTGCGCCACCAGCAGGTCCAGAGACGCCCCGGAGACATTCCCGGTTAAAACGTCGGCCTCCCTGGCCAACAGCGTGGAGAATTTATGCGGCAAGAGACCTTCCAAAAGATCCCCCGGCGGGATGCCCCGTCTTACCCTTTTTTTAATCTCCGATCTCAGTTCATCCTCACTTAAAAATGAGAGGAGATCCATTTCAAGAATCATTTCTTTCTTTTTTTCCCGGTTCAGCGCTATCGAAACCGGATCGCTGACGTCCAGAATCGCGGTGCCGGACAATCCATACTGCGTAAAAAGAAGGTCTCCGTCCGCTTCTCTCAAAACTTCCCTTCCCTCAAGCACCCTTACTTTTGCCCGGATTTTCTGTCCTTGCAGAAAATGGCACCAGGGATCTTTAACGATCAGGGGAACAGTGCTGGGAACCGGTTCAACCGTCGAATGCCCGAATTTTTTGGCAAGACCGTACGCGTTCCCATCAGCTCCGAGCGCGGGATACGATTTTCCTCCTCCGCAAAGAATGATGGCCTTCCCGCGAACACTGAGCCCGCCTGATGAAACTACCTCAAAATAAAGAGAATCCGAATCTCCAGATCGTCTATCTCCCCCAACGGGGTTAATTTCGCTAACAGTAAAACCACACTCCACCGAAACCTTCACCCTCGCGAGCTCAAGCTCCAGAACCTTAAGGACTGACGCGGCCTGCTTTGTAACCGGAAACAATCTTCCCGTTTCATCGGCATAAACGTGAAGTCCCAGTTCTTTGAAATATTTGAGGATGGTTGCCCCATCAAATTTCCGAAAAACAGATTCAACTAACGGCCGGGCTTCGGATTTATAAAATGAGGAATTAAGGGTCCTGTTGGAAAGATTGCAACGGCCCGCGCCCGTAATTAAAAGTTTTTTTCCGAGCTTTTGCATTTTTTCCAAAATCACGACGGATTTACCCGTCCGCCTCGCGAAAAGCGCGGCCATCATGCCCGCCGGTCCTCCGCCTACGATTACCACATCATATTGTGTCATGTTCATTCCGTTTTTTTGGGCGACGCGAAACGGGGAACAAAACATGTCGGGTTCTTTTCGTTTGGCGTTTCCCGTAACCCATTTTTCTTGAGGATGGCTGAACTAAATTCCGTTGCGCTTCCCGCTCCTTGTAGGACCTCGCGACAAAAACCGGGATCCCCGTCATCGGATGTTTACCGGTCCAATACATGGCGCCTGAAATGGTCGCCGGCAGCGGAAGAAAATCCTGGATCTGTTCAGGGTGAATACCCTTCCGATTAAAATATTCGGCAAGCTTTTTTGCTTCATGACCTCCCGCGCCCGGATGCGAACTGTTCCAGTAATTCACAAGATACTGTTTTTTTCCGGATTTGCGGCTAAAATTTTCGAAACGTTCGGAAAATTTTTTATACTTTTCAAAACCCGGCTTATTCATCAGCGCAAGCACCCGGTCAGCAACATGTTCCGGAGCCACCTTGAGCTGACCGCTCACATGATCCGCGCAAAGTTCCTGAAGATACCGGTCCGATTCTTTTTCAATCAGAAGATCGTACCGGAGCCCGCTCTGGATAAAGAGATGCCTGACCCCCGGCACTTTCATGACGGCCCGCCAAAGATCGATCGTCTTTTCGTATCCAAGCTTAAGCTGTTGGCACTTTTCCGGCATCATGCATTGTCGAAGGCGGCAAGCGCCCGCACTTTCCCAAAGACCACATTCCGCGCCATAGAGATTGGCGGTCGGTCCCCCAATATCCGTCACGGTCCCTCTAAAATCAGGGCGGCTCGCCATCCTGCGGACTTCCGCGAGGATCGACTCCTTGCTACGACTTTGAATAATGCGCCCCTGGTGCGCGTAAAGCGAACAGAAGGAGCACTCCGAAGAACACCCCCGATGGGAAGTGATCGAAAACCGAGTGGTTTCAAAACCCGGAACGCCTCCCTGCCGGTCATAAACAGGATGCCACGAGTAAGCAAACGGAAGCTCATAAACAGAATCAAGCTCTTTCGTCGAAAGGGGGTGTGCCGGCGGATACTGAACGATAAATCGGTCGCCGTGTTTTTGAAGGATCGTTTTTCCACGAACCGGATCCGACTCCTGATAAGCCAGTTTGAAAGCTAAATTGAATTGATCCTTATCCGCGACAACCTCCTCATACGAGGGCACTTCCACCACTTTGTCTCCCGAGGGTACACGGGATTTATCCTGTCGGCATTCAGCCGGCAACGAATTCTTGCTTCGGACAATCACCGTGCCGGGAATATTATTGAGGAGAGAGGCCGTCTCTTTTAATTTACAAATAGGATCCGCGCGGTTCAATCTCCTGGCGATCTCGGACATCTGCCTTTCAGCCATTCCGTAAACAAGGATATCAGCCTTTGAATCAAGCAAAATGGAGCGACGAACGTGGTCTTCCCAATAATCGTAATGCGCAAGACGACGAAGACTTGCTTCGATCCCTCCGATCACCACGGGGACCCCGGGGAAAAGTCCTTTGATTTTGCTCGTATAAACGATCGTCGCGCGATTGGGCCGGAGACCGCCCCTCCCTCCCGGCGAGTATTCGTCATTTCTCCGCGGTTTTTTAGAAGCCGTGTAGTTCGCGACCATCGAGTCCAGATTACCCGAAGAAATCCCGAAAAAAAGACGCGGTCGGCCCAGCTTGAGAAAATCATGGTCCGTGCGCCAATCTGGCTGGGCAATCACGCCCACTTTGTATCCCGCGCTTTCAAGAACTCGTCCGATCAGGGCGGTACCGTAAGCCGGGTGGTCGACATACGCATCCCCCGTCACCAGAATAATATCGCATGCTTCCCAGCCCCTGGCCTCGAAATCCTTTGAACTTGTCGGAAGAAATTTTAAATGGCACCTCTCCCCGGGGACAGTTACCTGTTTTTGAGAATCGCGACCCCTTTGATTCTTAAAATGCGCCATTCAGTTTTCCTTGCTGTCTTAGATGAAAATTGTACCGTTTATTTGTTGCAAACTTTAAAAGGGATGTTTAAAAGTTCCGGCCACGATTCAACCCATCCCATCTCATGATCCGCACCGCGGACACGAACGATCTCCAGGCACGCCTCGGGACCCGACCGTCGGACAAAACTACTTAAAGCTGATTCAGGGATGATTTCATCTTCAAGCCCACTAAAATGGATCTGCGGAATTTGTTTGATTTTTTCCGCTGAATCAACCGGATTAAGAGACTCAGACAACGGCGTAACACCGTGATACTCATTGACCGCATCAGAATCCAGATTCCCTGCAACCGAACGGATGGAGCGAACATCTGATCTTCTTTCCGCGATCAAAACTGCCACCGCCGCCCCGCCGGAATATCCGATCAGTTCCACTCCAGAGGCTTGAGTCTTTTCCACAATGGAACTTACCGCCATCTCCATGGAACGTATCACTTCGTCAGAAAATCGCGCGCTTGTCCAATAAGGAAAATCACACGCCACGTCTTTCTCATGTGCCGTATACTGACAGGGCCGGGCGAGATAGACAATGTTGGCTGAATCGTCCTGTACAGCAAGCCTGAAGGCAACGGGATTCCTTGGCGTCGGATCCCATGAGACCCTGTTTCTGGTCACAAAGGCATATCCATCCCCTTCAATGTAGATTCGGACAAGACTGCCGGGGCTGTTGACCTTTTCGTAAGCTGTTAAAATAAATGGTACTGTCCGGATCGAGATCCTCGTAAATCCGTTTTCTCGAGCAATCCGATCCGCATTTTCGCGCCGCTCGGAAACTGACGGCACTGTCAGACAACCGGCCAAAAAAAACACAATGGTCATTTTAATTAAAAACTTTTTCATGGATGGAATTATAGTCGAAAATCTGAACGAAGGTTATGGTTATTGGGGTGTATCCCACTTAAGGCAGTGAAAAAGGGAACGGTCAACTGATCCTTCCCCCCTGTTGAATTTTCTGAGAAATTGATTTTTCTCTACTTTCAAGCTAGCATGCCGTCATGAATTATCATCTTCTGGTTCACGCAGGGCGGGATGTTCTGGCGATCGTTCCCTGGCTCTTGGGAATTTATATTTTCCTCGAGCTTGTGGAACATAAATTCAACCGCATACTCACCGACCGGATCAGCCACCGAAACCATATTGCGCCGATTCTCGGCGCCTTGTTCGGGTGCATCCCTCAATGCGGCTTTTCGGTCATCGCAAGCGCGCTTTACACCCGTCGTTGTATCTCGCTTGGGACGCTACTCGCCGTCTTTATTTCCACCTCTGACGAAGCCATCCCCGTGATCCTCGCTCAAAAAGATCAGGCGCAACTGGTTCTCGATATTCTTGGAGTTAAAATCATCATTGCCACCGTCGCCGGCTATCTGATTGATGCGTTTCATCGGCCAGACACACACGCCCCTCACGCCCCGGTCCCTCGTGTTGGGGAACACCTGCACTGCTCCTGCCACTCACACTCACACAACGAGCCCTGGTGGAAAACTTATCTGCTTTTTCCTCTTAAGCACACCGCGAGTATTTCCGTTTTCATTTTTTTAATTTCCATCGCCCTGGGTTTTTTGATTGAAACGGCCGGTGAAGAAAACCTGGGTAAAATCTTTTTTCACGGATCCCTGTTTCAGCCCGCCCTTGCCGTTGCCATCGGATTAATTCCAAATTGCGCGGCATCCGTCGCGATCGCGGAAATGCATCTTAAGGGCGTCATCACGTTTGGTTCCGCCATCGCGGGCCTTTGCGCGAGTGGAGGACTTGGGATTCTCGTCCTTATCAAGGAAAGTAAAGACATGAAGGAAACTCTCGCCATTCTCAGCCTGCTCGCGCTCATAAGCCTAGCCGCCGGAATCGTTTTGAACCTTTTCTAACTTTCACCTTCCAACCGGCCTTATTAAAAAACCGCTTGATACATCACGCCTGACTGCCTATCCCAGCATCCCATCTCTAGTGCAATTTAGCACTGTCAGATCCCTCTCTCAAAGTTTGTCACGCAATTTGTTCAATACAATCCAAAAATGAAGGTATCAAGTTTAAAAAATCGAAATGATCTTTGATCAGACTTAAAAAATTCATCGCATTAAACTGGAAGAATCGGTTCGCTTGCCGCAAAACAATTCTGAAACAAGCATTTTACGTGCGATTTTCTTCAAAAATCGGTTGAGAATGATTGATTTTTAAAAAAATTTTTCATAAATCTCGTTATTAAGCTTCCCCCTCTCCCAATTTTGAGATAAAATCACCTCGTTAAGAAAGCTTGACGGAGGATTTCATGGATTTAAAAGTGTTTACCGCGACTCTTTCGGCAATCTTCTTCGCGGAAATCGCAGACAAGACACAACTTGTCAGTTTGACCATGGCAGGAAAAACTGCCAAGCCTTGGGCCGTACTGCTTGGGGCCGTTGCGGGGTTTTCACTCGTCACAATCTTTTCCATCGTTGCCGGAACTCTGCTTGGGAAGTACCTGCATCCCGAACACATTCGCTATGTGGGAGCCTCCGCGTTTGTCGTTATTGGAATTTTAATGTTTTTCAACAAAATCTAACCAACCCGGGACGACTTGTCCCGACTAAAACAAAGGAGCATGAAATGGCAAAGAAAGCAAAAAAAACCGCAAAAAAGAAACCAGCGAAAAAGGCCAAGAAGAAAGCAAAGAAAACCGGCCGTTGCTGCCGTTAATCAGCCGCCTTTACAAAGTCCGACTTTGTCGAAAGATGAAGTCGGACTTTGTTTTATACACGATGTAAACCCTGCAACCTCAAGGCAAACAAAACCCCCAAAAGGTTTCTTAAAAAGCCAATGGAAAGTCTGGATAAAAAGCTCAAAGAGCAAGCTTTCAAAAATCTCTGCCTTTGTAACCGCGGGAAAAGTGAACGCCGGTCATATCGCGATGCGTCATGAACCCTTACACACGACACCCCATCCTTTACGAAGACAACGCGATGGTCGTCATTCATAAACCGTCCGGCGTTCTTTCTCATCCAAACGTCAAAGGCCAACCCGCGGCTTATGAGGGCCCTTACGATCCTGACCGGCGAATTTTCCAAACTCCGGCCGGCCCGCTCTGGCTTATTCACCGCCTTGACCAGGAGACCTCCGGGATCTTGCTGGCCGCGAAAACTCCGGAGTCCGCGAAAATTTTCCGAACCTCTTTTGAAAAAAAAGAAGTCGAAAAAGACTACGTAGTGCTTGTTGCGAGAAAACCCCTCCCCCCCCAAGGCCGTTGGTCGGATTTTCTTGCCGAAAAAAAACGGGCGGGCGGCATTAAGGTTTTTGTCACGAAGGGCCCCAAACCCAATGCTTTGCTCCATTACATCACGAAGGATTTTTATCCGCGGACAAACCTCGCGTTGATTGAAGTCCGCTTAGTCACGGGGAAAACCCATCAAATTCGAGTGCAGGCAGCTTATCATGGCCATCCGGTCGCCGGCGACCGCGTCTATGGAAATTTTGTCGTGAACAAGGAGCTCAGACATCACTTAGGGCTCACCCGCCTTTTTCTGCACGCCTGGCGTATAAAAATCAGGCATCCTTCAAGCAGTAAAATTCTTGATATTGAAACCGCCCTTCCGGAGGAGCTTGAGAAGGCGTTGGAAAGGGCACAATGATTCAACTGTTTCGATCTCGCGTCTATCCACTCATTTTTATATTTTTTCTCCTCATCCTCACGGCTCATCTGGGAATGACCTGGGAAAAACCCTGGAAGGATTCTGAAGTTTCATATTCACTCAAACGTGAAGACGGGCATTACGTTCTGAAGGCAACACTCCGGGTGAATTCAGACCCAGGATGCCTGCTTCAAGTCGTCTTTAGCTCCTATCATATGCAAAAACTGATGGCAAAAGATGCGGATCGGGTCGAGATCCTTCACGAAACCCCGGGGTATTATGAGCTCCGCTCCGTTCATCATAACAAGCTTTGCCGTCTCGATACTGTTTACAGCCGCCGTCTTTCTGAAACTGACGGGCGAATCGCATTTGAGCTGATCCGATGTACCCAGGAAAGTAAAGTCGCGCCCAAGTTGGTGAGCTCAAAGGGTTATTATGAAATCAAGCCGGATCCGGAAGGGGCCATTTTAAGCTACTACGAAAAAACACGGCTTGNNAATTGTGGCGCGTGACACCGTTTTGTTTCTTAAAAAAATAAAAAAATACTCAGAGACCTCAGCTTGCCGACACGCTCCGAAAAAATAAAGTTTCCTGACCCTCATGAAAATCGTTCTTCTCCAGCCACCCATCCGCGATTTTTATGAAACCGACATACGCCTGCAACCCCTCGGGTTGTGTTATCTCAAGGCCACCATCCAAAAACATTTTTCGTCCGTCCGGGTCATCGTAAAGGATTATCACGCCGGATGGGGTCGAAGGACCCTCCCCTGGCCACGGGAATTAACCTATCTGAAACCCTATTACGGCAAAGCGGACAAGAGCCCTTTTTGTACTTTTCATCACTTTTATCATTTTGGCGCCGACTATGAAACGATTGCCCGTGACCTTAAAAAGGAATCCCCCGATCTAATCGGCATTTCTTCCCTTTTTACGGCTTACTATCAGGAAGTTCTTGAGACAGCAAGCGCGATCAAGCGGGAAATCCAGGTCCCGATTTTCGCGGGTGGATCACATGCTTCCGCCCTCCCCGAAACCCTGCTCGCCCACCCTGCCATTGATTTTGTCATACGGGGCGAAGGAGAACGGGCCATCGTGAAATTTTTGAAACAGTGGCAAAGGAAAGCTGACTCCTTAAGTTCAAAAAAGAAGCTAGTCCCTTCCCCGACGCGTAATTTCCCGGTTGATAAAATTCCTTTCCCCGACTTTTCAGACCTCTCCCGATCTCATTACCTGTATGAAGGAAAACCCCTCTGTTTTATTCTCACCTCAAGAGGATGTCCCTATCACTGTTCATTCTGTTCCGTTCACGAAACCTTTGGGCATCAATACAGGCGCCGGTCAAACGATAATATTTTGCGGGAGATTCAGCTTCGCTACGAACAGGGTTATCGGGTCTTTGACCTCGAAGATGACAACCTGACTTTTGACAAAAAAGCGGCCTGTTTACTTTTTAAAAAAATAATCCTCCTTTTCCCCAAAAATGATCTGCAATTTCTCGCGATGAACGGAATCTGTTATTGGCATCTCGATCACGAACTCCTCTCACTCATGCGCCAGGCGGGTTTTACGCATCTCAACCTTTCCCTCGTCAGCTCCAACCCCTCTGTCTGTCAAACGGCCCGTCGGCCGCTTGACCTGAAAAAATATCGTTCCGTCATAGAGGACGCGTTCAGACTTGGTTTCAAAATCGTTTCGTATCAAATCCTTGGACTGCCGGGCGAAACCGAACACTCCATGGCCCGCACGCTGATTCTCCACGCAAAACTTCCCGTGCTGATAGGCGCGTCCCCGTTTTATGTGGCTCCAGGCAAAGTCAATGAGCCGCCTCCCTCGACCGTCAATACGCGCCTGACTGGACTTTTGGCATGGAGAACCCCCAAACAGCGGGATTCTGTTTATACGTTTTTTGTGGTCACACGCATTTTAAATTTTCTTAAAGGAATTTCGCTTCAGGGAGATTCTTCTTTAAAAACAGCGCTTCGCGTCGCACGAAAATCCGGGAGACGCTCCGTGGCAGGCGTCAAGATCCTGAAAATGTTATTGGAGGGGCGAGGTCTCCATGGATGGAACCACGACAGCTTTGAGCTTCAACCCCAATTCAGGACAGAACATTTCTACAAAGTCTGGCGCAAAATTGATAGAATTGCCACCCAGGAAGGACGCTCGATTATCCTGAAGGGAAAATTATGAAAACGCTTTCGATTCTAAAACTTGGGGGATCGGTGCTGTTTTGTATGAGTGCGGGGGCAGTGAGTTCCCTCTATACCCTTAAGGCCATCCCCGACTGGTATGCCACCCTGAATAAACCGTCCTTCACGCCCCCGAGCTGGACCTTCGGCCCCGTCTGGAGCGTGCTTTATGTCATGATGGGAATAGCGGCGTGGCAAGTCTGGTCCAAGGGACTCAAAGAACGGGCGGTCAGAAAAGCTCTTGTCTTTTTTCTGATTCAGCTTGTCCTGAATACGGCTTGGTCTTTTTTGTTTTTTGGACTTCGTTCCCCGATCCTCGGCCTTGTCGATATTTTACTGTTATGGCTTGCCATCCTTATCACGATAAATTTGTTTTTCAAAGTCTCGCTGATCGCGGCGGTTCTCCTGATCCCTTATTTGTTCTGGGTCACTTTCGCGAGCGGACTTAATTTAGGGATTGTTCTTCTCAATCCCTAAAACGGCCTATGCGCGCGATTGTTCTTTTGACAATTTCAAACATTTTTATGACCATCGCCTGGTATGGGCATTTACGGTTCAAACACGCGGCGCTCTGGAAGGTTATCCTTATCAGCTGGCTTATCGCCTTCGTTGAATACTGTTTCCAGGTGCCAGCCAACCGGATCGGATCATACCAGTTTGAGACGGCCCAGCTTAAAACCATTCAGGAAATTATCACCTTGATTGTTTTTTGTGTTTTTTCAGTTGTGTATTTGAAGGAAGGGCTGAAGTGGAACTATCTGGTCGGTTTTGCTTTCATCGTATTGGCCGCATTTTTCATCTTTAAAAAATGGTGAGGTAATCCATGAAAAAATCTCTCGGCAAAAAAACCATTCTTTTCCCGTCCCCCGTGTTAATCGTTTGCTCCTACGCCGCGGATGGAACCCCGAACGCGATGAACGTGGCCTGGGGCGGCATCGCCTGTTCGGAACCTCCGGCTGTCGCGATCTCTGTCCGGGAAACTCGAAAAACTTTTGAAAACATTATGACTCAAAAAGCTTTCACCGTTTGCATCCCGTCCGCAAAATACATCAAAGAAGCGGATTACTTTGGTGTCGTTTCCGGAAAAAATGAGAACAAGTTTAAAACAACAGGTTTGACGCCGGTCAAGGCGGATCACGTTAACGCGCCCTACATCAAGGAGTTTCCTCTCGCACTCGAATGTCGTCTGCTTCAAACTGTCACACTGGGAAGTCACACGCAAATTATCGGCGAGATCGTGGACGTAAAAGCCGATGAGACGATCCTTAACGCGAAAGGATTTCCGGACATTGAAAAGATGCAGCCTTGTGTCTTTGACCCGGGGACTTCGTCCTATTACGGAAGCGCGAAGTTTCTAACCCAGGCGTTTCAGGCCGGAAAAAAATAACTTTATGGCCAAATGGATCGCTCTTCTCTCAGGCGGGGCGCTTGGAACCCTCGCTCGTTACGGACTGGGAGGAATCATCCACCAGTTCTTGGGATCATCTTTCCCCTACGGAACTCTGGCCGTCAACCTAACGGGCTGTGGACTGATCGGTTTCCTCGCCGTCCTGAGTGAGGACAAATTTCTCTTGTCCCCCTCCAGCCAAATTTTTCTCATGATCGGGTTTTGCGGCGCCTATACAACTTTTTCAGCCTTTATGCTCGAAACCGCAAATCTCATGAAAGACGGAGAAAACGTTCGTGCTTTTATGAATATTTTTGCGAGTATAGTTTTCGGTTTTTTGTCCTTAAAAACCGGCATTCTGATCGCAAAACTGATTAATTAACGGGAATTTCCATGAAACTTCCGGCAGATGAAAAGTTGCCCGGAATTTTTATCAGAGAATTGAACTCGCGGGAGGAAAAACCTTTCCGTGATTAAGGTTTTGGGCTTTCTGCTTGTAGCTCTCCAGAGAATAAAGACATCCACAATAGTCCTGACGGTAAAATTTTTCTTCATGGGTAATCCGGCTCATCAATTCAATCCCGCCGTCCTTCCGCCAGTTAATATCGCAGTAGATCGTTCCGGGAAAAAGAGATGCCGCCTTCTTCCCTGATCGGGTCACCTGGTCAAAATCCTTCCATCGCGAAATCCCGAGGCTTGACGTAAAGACTTGAAATTCGTTTTCCGCGGCATAAGCGGCTGTCTTCTTAAGTCTCATATCGAAGCAAAGCCCGCACCGCTCACCCCTTTCGGGAGATTCTTCGTGGCCCCTTGTCCATTCAAACCAGCGATCCGGGTCATAATCTCCATCGACAAAAAAAATCCGGTTTTTTCCCGCGTACCGGATGACTTCCTGTTTGCGCTTGGCGTATTCCTCACGCGGATAAACATTCGGATTGTAAAAAAACACGGTCACTTCAAAACCGGAATCGCTTAATCGTTTTATGATGGAAGCACAACAAGGGGCGCAACAGGCATGAAGCAAAACCCTTTTACCAGTCATTTCGGGAAGACAAATTTTCATCGGGATCAAGGGTGTCCCTTCCTCAGACGTTTTCTTCCGATCCCTCTGAACTGACCGGAGTGGCCTCGGAATAATCCCCTGCCGGATTTGGCATCAGGATTTCGCGGGGTTTCGCCCCCTGCTGGGGACCAATCACCCCGGCGTGTTCCAGCTGGTCGATGATTCGCGCCGCGCGGGTATAGCCGAGGCCGAGACGTCTTTGAAGATACGAGGTTGAGGCGGTCCGGCTTGTCAGGACAATCCGTTTCGCTTCATCAAAAAGCTCGTCTTTTTCACCACCCGTCGCGGCATTAGCCGTTCCGTTCTGGACGGCTTGAATTTCACTGTGATATTCCGGCTGTCCCTGCTGGGCGACAAATTTGACTATTCTGTCCGTTTCGTCATCCATAATCAGGGGAGCCTGTCCACGGATCATGTTATCACTTCCCGGCTGAATAAAAAGCATGTCTCCCTTGCCAAGCAGTTTGTCGGCGCCCTTGTTATCCAGGATCGTTCGGGAATCCACGACCGAAGCAACCTTGAAGGCGACGCGGGCCGGGAAATTAGCCTTAATGACTCCGGTAATCACATCCACGGAAGGACGCTGTGTCGCAAGAATCAGGTGAATGCCCACCGCTCGGGAAAGCTGGGCAAGGCGCGTGATGGCCGTTTCGACCTTATCCTGGGCGACCAGCATGAGATCCGCGAGCTCATCGATGATAACGACAATGTAGGGCAAAGACGCGGGAATAACGTTTTCGGAGTCTTTGGCGGCCTCCGTAACCTGCTTCTTGTCTTCTTCAGTCAGTTCACGTTCGTTAAAACTCTGGATGTTACTGACCCCCACGGCGGCCAAGAGCCGGTAACGGCGTTCCATCTCCTGGACAACCCAGTTGAGGGTGTTCGCGGCCTTACGGACATCAGTCACCACCGGTGAAAGCATGTGGGCAATCTTGTTATATTTCGCCAGCTCCACCATCTTCGGATCAATCATGACCATCTTGAGTTGGGCGGGCGTACAGTAATAAAGGAAACCCGCGATAATCGATTTGATACAAACCGTTTTTCCGCTTCCCGTGGTTCCGGCAATCAGGATATGCGGCATCGTCGTCAAATCCGCGATCATCGGCTTCCCGGCAGTGTCTTTCCCGAGAAGAAGCGGGAGACGCTGACGATGTGATCTAAAATCGGGGTGTTCGATCATTTCGCGAATCACGATGGGGCGCGACACGGAGTTCGGAACTTCAACCCCGATCGTTTGTTTGCCGGGGATCGGAATAATAAGACGGATACTCGTCGCCTTAAGCGCCATCGACAAATCGTCTTCATAAGCGGATATCGAATTCGCCCGCACACCCGGCGCCGGAAGGAGTTCATAAAGCGTAATTTTGGGGCCCTGCTCGACCTCCACCACTTTCACGTCAATACCAAATTCCTTGAGGGTTCCCTCAATAGCCCGGGAATTCGCGGCTAGGTCATCCCCTTCTATTTTTTCCGTTTTCGGGAGCCTGAGAAGATCCGTAGGAGGAAATTCGTACCGCTGGACAGTCGCGTCGGACCCGATGATCCCCTTAAACGAATTGTCCGCGTCATCGGCCGATGTCTCGTTCTTGGAGGAATCTTTTTCGTTCCGTGCCAACTTCACCGTCGGGGACGGAAGGGGTTTGCGAGAATCTTCTTTGCCAAATTCCGGCCGACCGCCCTCTGTTTTTTTATTGGGATCGGGTGAAATCGGCTGGTAGGCTTTTATCTTGGTGGGATTCGCGAATTCCGGAGGCAGTTTAATTTCAGCTTTTTCTTTCTGTTTTTCTTTGGCGGCCTTCTTTTCTTTCATCGCGGAGAAAAACCCACGGGATTCTTTTTGAGCTTTGACGGGTTTTTGAGGCTTCCGCGCGAAGACCGCCCGAAGGTTCTCCGCTATTTTTTTTACGAGCGGAAAAATAAGAAAATCAGTCGCAAGCAACACTGACAGAAGGAGCGCCGCGCCCGCGAAAATATAACTGCCGAGCTTTCCCAAACTGCCGTGGAGCCATTTTCCGACAACATATCCCGCGGCGCCACCGGCCGTCAAACTCATTTCCGGATTAACCGTAATGGAAACGATCGTCGCCAGCGAAAAAAGAGCGATCCCAAGACCGAGAAATTTAAACATTTTGCGTTGCGGAACCTGCTGATAAAAAAAACTGCGCGCCCAAAGCAGAAGGACAAGCGGTATCACGAAAGCGCTCTGGCCGAAAGCCAAAAAAAGTCCAAAAGCCAGATAAGCCCCGATCAATCCCGTCCAGTTCCGGGCGGGCTCAGAAGGATGAGAGGTGTAAAACGAAATATCTTCAGGATGGTAAGACAGCAAAGCTCCCAGCGTAAACAGGCCCAGCAGAAGAAAAAAAACACCCCAAATTTCATTAATACGTTCTTTTTTCATAAATTCAAATCAGTGTTTAGCGGTCGGCACACAGCAAACAGGAAGGGCGATGATGGCATCGGTAAATGCCGACCGCCGTAAATGATTAGAAGCGGTTTCATAAGTATTCATAAGTGATTTGCCGATAAAAGGTTCATAGGAGGGATAAGCCCTATGAGCCGAGCGATATATTTAACAGAAAAGCAGTGGAAAGAGATCGGCCCGTTGTTGCCGAAGCTGAAAAGCAATGGGAGGCCTTGGCAAAACAACCGATTGGTGTTTGAAGGCATCCTTTGGATCCTTCGGACCGGAGCAAGATGGAAGGATTTGCCCGAGAGATACCCAAGTCCAAGCACCTGTTGGAGGCGATTAAAGCTTTGGGAGGAACAAGGAGTTTGGGAGAAGGTTTGGCGTATTTTCATCCGGAGACTGGATAAAAAGGGCCAGATCGATTGGGCAGAAGTTTTCATGGACGGAACCTTCGTTTCGGCAAAAAAAGGGGCCCAAAAGTCGGGAAAACGAAGAGAGGAAAGGGCTCCAAGCTCATGGTGGTGGCGGATGGCCGAAGTATTCCTTTGGGAGTGTCCGTTGCCTCTGCCAGCCCACATGAGGTAACACTCATTGAAAAGACGATTGATCAGCTGGGGAAGACGCCCGAACATTTGGTGGGCGACAAAGCTTACGATTCGGATGCATTTCGAGCAAGGCTGAAGGAGCGGGGCATTGAGCTTGTCGCTCCTCCTCGGAGAAACAAAAGAGTAAAGCTTCAGGATGGAAGAGCCCTTAGGCGATACAGGCATCGCTGGAAAATCGAACGCACCAACGCTTGGTTCGGCAACTACAGGCGCCTTGTAACCCTCTGGGAAAGGAACGACAAAATGTATCAAGCTTTTCTCCATATCGCTTGTGGGTTAATCACTTGCAACAACTTATGAAACCGCTTCTAATGACCGGTATGCCCAAATCCTCCGGCGCCCCGGCAAGTCTCATCGAGGTTATCGGCCATCTGGAGCTCAGCCTTTACCACTTGGCCAAAAACCATCTGGGCAATACGCATACCTCGTTTAATGGTAAACAATTCCTGCCCCAAATTAATCAAAATAATCTGGATTTCCCCGCGATAGTCGGAATCAATGGTTCCGGGTGTATTCAAGATCGTGATTCCGTGCTTGATCGCAAGCCCGCTTCTGGGACGGATCTGGGCTTCCGTGTCGCGAGGCAAACTAATCGCAAGGCCCGTGGGAACAAGTTTTCGCTCTCCGGGTTTCAACTCAATGTTATCCGCGCAAGCCGCAAGCAGATCAATGCCACTTGAACCTTCCGTCATATATCGCGGAAGCTCCAACCCGTCAAAATGAGAAAATGTCTTCACTTGCACTTTAAGTTTGTTCATAAGAAAAAAAGGGCAGCTTCCGTTCAACGCGCGGAGGCTACCCTTTCTGAAATCCGGTTGAAGTTATCTGCGATCCCGGCCGCCTCGTCCACCCCCTCTTCGGGGCCCCCTGTCCTCGGCTTCCACCACCACCCGCTGATCCTCGGGA
>DCTJ01000060.1:0-8261 GCA_002329545.1 Candidatus Omnitrophica bacterium UBA1443 | reverse complement strand
CCACCCGCATATAATCCCCGGGGCTTTTGACAAAACCATCGGCAATTTCCGAAACGTGACAAAGACCGTCAAGGTCCGGTAGAATTTCGCAAAACGCGCCGAAGGGCATCAGTTTCTGGACAGTCGCTTCGTAAATTTTCCCTACCTCAGCTTCAGCCGTGCATCCTTTAATCCTGGCGATCGCGGCATCCGAAACCGCGGCGTCGACGGCCGCGACAAAAACCCGCCCGTCATCNNCTTGAGGGCCTTGTCCGCCGCGTTACGGTCCACGGCAGCCACGAAGACGCGGCCGTCGTTCTCGATGTCGATCTTGGCGCCCGTCTCTTCCACGATTTTGCGAATATTCTTGCCCCCGGGACCAATCAGCGCTCCAATCTTCTCGGGGTTAATGCGAAGCGTCGTGATCCTGGGCGCGTAGGAGGAAAGCTCTTTGGGCGCGTGAATTGCCTCCGCGATCATGTCCAAAATCTTGAACCGCGCCTGTTTCGCGTGATCAAAAGCCTCGTGGAGAATTTCATCTGTAATCCCGTCAATTTTAAGATCCATCTGAAGCGCGGTCAGCCCGTCCCGGGTTCCAGCGGCCTTAAAATCCATATCCCCCAGATGATCCTCAATACCGGCAATATCCGTCAGAACTTTCCAGCGGCTCTTGTCCGTCACAAGACCGATCGCGATACCCGCGACAGGCGCCTTTATCGGCACACCGGCATCCATCAAGGCGAGTGTTCCACCGCAAACAGTCGCCATGGAGCTTGATCCGTTCGATTCCATAATCTCGGAAACAAGGCGAACCGTGTACGGGAAACTTTCATCAAACGGGATCACGGGTTCAAGAGAACGCGCGGCAAGGGCGCCGTGCCCTATTTCACGACGTCCGGGACCACGGTTGGGCTTACACTCTCCGACGCTGTAGGAAGGAAAATTGTAATGCAACATAAATCGCCTCAACTGTTCACCTTCGAGCGCGTCGATCCTCTGCTCATCATCCCCCGTCCCCAAAGTGACCACGCTGAGACTTTGTGTTTGGCCTCGGGTAAAAAGCGACGACCCGTGTGTTCTCGGAAGAATTCCCGTTTCACACTTGATCGGACGAATATCCCGTTGTCCTCGCCCATCCGCGCGTTTGCCGGTGGCAAGCATGTGCTCACGAACTTTTTCATGCTCCAGCCGCGAAAAAGCGATTTTAACGAACGTTTCGTCGAACCCTTCCGCCTTGGTGTCAAGCTGGGCCATGATTTTTTCATAAAGGCTTTTGAAAAAACCTTCCTGCTCTTCCTTGGTGGGCAAACCAAACACTTTTTGAAATTCGTTGGCCGCGACTTCGTTTACTTTTTGCGTGATTTCGGCGGGAATCTCGACCGGTTTCACGGCTTTTTTGGGTTTACCGGCCTTCTTTACAAGCTCCATCTGAAGGGCCGCCGTTTTTTTGATAGCCTCATGCCCGAACTTGATCGCCTCAAACATCTTTTCTTCAGAAATCTCCCTGGCCCCCGCTTCAATCATGACGACTTTCTCTGGAGTTCCGGCAATCACAAGATCCAGATCCCCCTTCTCAAGTTCCCGCTGGGAAGGATTGATAATAAAATTTCCGTCAACCAGTCCGACACGCACCGCGGAAAGCGGCACCGTATAGGGAATGTCAGAAATAAGGAGCGCTGTCGATGCCCCAATCATTGAAAGAACTTCCGTGGGATTTTCTCCGTCAAACGAAAGAACGATCGCGCTGATCTGCACTTCCGTCAGATAATCTTCCGGGAAAAGAGGCCGTAAGGGCCGATCAATAAGACGGGAAGTTAGCGTTTCTTTTTCAGTGGGTTTGCTTTCCCTCTTAAAATAGCCCCCGGGGATTTTTCCGGCCGCGTAAGTTCTTTCGCGATAATCCACCGTCAGAGGGAAAAAATCGCGTACCTGATCCGTATCGCCTCCGGCGACCGCCGCCACAAAGACCACGGTTCCGCCGCATTGGACGGTCACGGCGCCGTGGGCCTGACGGGCCAAATGTCCTGTTTCTATGATAATTTCTTTACCGCCGATATTAGAACTGACTCTTTCGATTTTAAACATGGGTGGGTTCCTTTTCAATTTTGAATAGATTCTGGGACGTGCGGAAAAACAGGAAACTACTTCCTGAGTTCGAGACTCGCGATGAGACTCTGATATTTTTCCGGGTCTTCACGCTTGAGATAGGCAAGCAACTTTTTGCGGCGACTCACCATCTTGATGAGCCCGTAGCGAGAATGATGGTCCTTGGCGTGCTTTTCAAAATGAGGGGAAAGCCCGTTGATACGCTCGGTCAGAATGGCAATCTGAACCTCGGCGGATCCGGTATCGTTCTTCGTCTTCTTGTTCTTGGCAATGATCTCTTTTTTCTTCGTCTTCGCTAACATGCGTCTTTGTAACTCCTTCTCTCTCTTTGAGTTATGTCGTTTCTCTCATCTCTGAGGTTGCGGAAGTATACCCCGCACCCATGGGTTTGTAAAGAGTTTCTTAAAAACAATCATCGTGGTCGTTTCCGGTGCCATTTTCGAGCCACTTCCACATCCTTGCCGATTTGCTTCTTTAAAACACCTTCATCGGCAAACCGTTTCTCGGGCCGTATAAACTTATGAAGAGCCACTTCCATGGTTTTTCCGTAAACCCGCTTCTTAAAATCAAAAAGGTGCGTTTCAAGCACCGGTTGGGGTGTTTCGGACGAAGGATAAGTCGGCCGTTTTCCAAAGTTCATGACGCCAGGAATCCATGGAGAAACTTCCTTAAAAAAACGGATTGAATCATCAGAAGCCGTGGCAAAGCTCATCTTCCTCCGTAAAAATCGCGCGGAAGCCACGTAAACCCCTAGCGGAATCTGTATGTTGGCATAAGATTCCAGATTTGCCGTCGGAAAACCGAGGTGGATCCCGTGGCCCTTCCCCCGAACAATATCCCCCCAAATGCTGAACGGGCGTCCGAGACAGCGGTTCACTTTTTCAATCTCTCCTTTCACCAAAAGTTCCCGGATCCATGAACTTGAAACGGGCCTTTTCCCGATCAGGACGGGTTTCATTCGTTTGAACAGAAATCCATATTTCCGGGCCAAATTCTCCATCAAACTCGTCGTCCCCCGACGCCGATAGCCGAAGCGCGCGTCAACTCCCATACAAACCTCAAGGACCCGGAGCTGCTTCGCAAGAATTTTTTCCACAAAAACTTCCGGAGACATTTTGGAAAAAACTCGCGTAAAAAAAGGCGCCAGACAGATATCGACTCCCGCCTTTTGCAAAAACGCGAGTTTTTGATCAAAAGAAAAAAGAAGCAGTTTCTTTTTTTGGGGATGGAGAACAACCTGGGGATGATTCCGGAAAGTCAAGACAGCCGACAGCGCGTGGTTCTTCCGGGCTTGCTTGACCACATAAGCAAGAATCTTCTGATGCCCGAGGTGAAACCCGTCAAAATTACCTATCGCCAGAACAAGGCGCTGGAGATTTCTTGTCCGATAAGCGCGCAAATCAGTGATGAGTCGCATGGCCCGAAACCGTGTGGAGCGGAAACATCTTCCCACTAATTTCATCAACCGTCATATTGCGTAACGCTTCCATCGTGACGCTTTGTTCGATTCTAAATTGGCCGCTCCGGATTCGCCTTAGCCCGGCAAGGCAGGCATGACAACCCAGAGCCTCACCGAGATCATTGACAAGCGTTCTCACATAGGTCCCTTTGGACACATGGGTGGAAAAATTGATGAATCTTCCCTCCTGTTTGTCAAAACGAAACTCATGCACCGTCACTTTTCGTCCCTCCCGGGGAACAGTCTTGCCCTGTCGCGCAAGTTTATAAAGCCTCGTCCCCTTATGCTTTAAGGCGGAGACCATCGGCGGCACCTGGAGAATTTCGCCTGTAAACGCCTTCGCCTCTTCCCTGACTCTTTCAAGAGTGATGTGGTCACAGGCCGACTCCGCAATCACATTCCCCTGCCGGTCGTGGGAGTCAGTCTGGACGCCCAACTCCAGGGTTCCGCAATACTCCTTATCGCAAGAGCTCAACGCCATCGAATATTTGGTGGCCTTGCCGATTAAAACCACGAGAAGACCGGTCGCAAGGGGATCCAGAGTGCCGGCATGACCTACTTTTTTAAACTTAAACCGCTTTCGGACAAAGGCGCAAACATCGTGAGATGTCCATTCGGTGGGCTTATCGATAAGAAGAATTCCGTCAATAAATTCAGGGGGTGGTGGCATAAGCTAGGCCTTGGGAGGCGGATTTTCGATCTTTTTTATGACCTCATCAATCTCAAAACTTTTGTCGACCATGTCATCAAGTTCAAACTGAAGCCTCGGCGTGTATCGCATCTCGAGGAACTGCCCAATTTCACGCTGGAGAAATCCGGCCGCCCGCTTCAGGACATTCAAGGTCTCCTCTTTTTTCCCCTGATCGCCCAAAACCGTAAAAAAAACGACCGCCGATTTCAGGTCCGCCGTCACTTTAACGTGCGTGATGGTGACAAAACCAAGACGCGGATCCTTCACTCGTTCCAGAATGAGCTTGCTCAATTCCATCTGAAGCAACGAACCCACGCGTTCCGTACGCTTTCCTTGCATTGCTCATCCTTTGACATAAATTAAAATTAAAAATACAAAACACGAACCCAAAAGGGTGAATGAGTCGGAAACTTTCCCGACTCCTCAGATGTTTAGAGGGTCGCGGCAATCTTGTCAATCCGGTAGGTTTCCACGATATCACCCTCACGAAGATCATTAAATCCCGCGAGAGAAATACCGCACTCATGGCCTTCCGCGACTTCTTTGACGTCATCCTTGAAATGTTTCAGGGAGGAAAACTTTCCTTCAAAAACAACTACGTTATTCCGGACCAGCCGCACGTTGCGTTGCCTGAGGAGACGTCCTTTGACCACCCGTGCCCCCCCGATGGTTCCTACCTTGGAGGATTTAAAAATCTGGCGGATTTGCGCTTTTCCTTCAGCGACCTCTTCGAGTTCCGGTTCCAGGATTCCTTCCATGGCTTTACGGATTTTTTCAACCGCGTCATAAATGATCCCGTAAAAGCGAATGTCCACTCCTTCTTTTTCCGCCATCGTCATCGCCTTCGGGTCCGCTTTAACATGAAACCCGATCACAAGCGCGTCCGAAGCCGCCGCGAGCATCACGTCCGATTCGTTAATGCCACCCACCGCGCCATGAATGACATGCAACCGACATTTGTCCGTACTGAGCTTTTCGAGCGACTGAGCCAGCGCCTCGACAGATCCTTGCGTATCACCTTTAACGATCAGCTTCAGTTCCTTGAAGATTCCCTCCGAAATTTTCGAATAAAGACTTTCCAGCGACATATGGCGAGTGGCCCCACGCATCTGCCGCTCACGAATTTCAAGCATTCTTTGCTCAGTAATCCGTTTCGCCGTTTTCTCATCTTCAACGGCATAAAGCTTTTCGCCGGCTTCCGGGACACCGTTCAGTCCGCTAAGTTCAACCGCGTAAGCCGGTCCCGCCTTTTGAAGAGTCTTCCCTTTATCATTTTTCATTACCCGAACTCGTCCCATATAGGGGCCGGCCACGACCATGTCGCCATGATGAAGCGTCCCCTTCCGCACAATCACGGTCGCGACAGGGCCACTCCCTTTCGACAAATGGCTTTCAACAACCGTTCCCACCGCCGGACAATCAGGGTTCGCCTTTAGCTCCATCACTTCGGACTGCAGTAGCAACATTTCCAGAAGTTCCGGAACTCCTTTTCCCGTTTTGGCCGACACCTTGACGCAAATGGTCTTTCCACCCCATTCTTCCGGCATCAAATCGTGTTTCTGAAGCCCGGACATCACCTGCTGGGGATTGGCCGCGGGGAGATCACATTTATTGATGGCGACTATAATCGGACACTTCGCCTCACGGGCGTGGTGAATCGCCTCGATCGTTTGAGGCATCACGCCGTCATCTCCCGCCACCACAAGCACCACAATGTCCGTCACGTCAGCGCCACGAGCCCGCATGGCAGTAAAAGCCTCGTGCCCCGGAGTATCAAGAAACGTCACATGACCTTTCCCGGGGATATCGACGCTGTAAGCGCCGATGTGCTGAGTAATAAATCCCTTTTCTCTCCCGGCAACATCCGTACTGCGAATCGAATCAAGCAGGGAAGTTTTTCCATGATCCACGTGCCCCATCAAAGTCACCACGGGCGGGCGAAGCTTCTCCTTCGCGGCGTCTTCTTCCGAAGTGGCTTTCTGAATTTTCTCAACCACTTCATCTTCCTCTTTCGCGATCGCGACCCCAATGGCCTCCGCGAGCGCGAACACAATCTCCTCGTTCAACAACTGATTTACGTTCGCGAAAATTCCCAGCCCCATTAAAGTTTTAATGACTTCAGGAATCCTTTTATTTATTTTTTGGGCAAGATCGCCAACCGTGATCGGAAAACGGATTTCAATTTTTTTGGGCTGAACCGGCTCCGGTTTAGGAACGGACGGTACTGGCGGTGGTTCCGGAGGCGCGGGTGTCTTGGCCCCGGGTTTTTCAGAAACCGGTTGAACTGCCGCCTGAGGCGTGGCAACGGGTGTTTGAACGGGTTCCGGAATTTTAGCGGGCGCGGGAGGAACTATCTTTTTCTCTTCCTGTTTGAGGAGAGGTTCCGGCGTTTTCGCTGGAGNNGGTTTTTCTCATCCTTCTTCGTTTCGCCCCCTGCCGAAATCTGATCAGGAACGATCGGGGAAGCGGCTGGCGCTTGTGAAATTTCAGGGGCCGTGACTTGGCTAACGGGCGTTTCTTTGGAGGGCTTGACAGCTATTTTTTTTTCTTTGGCCACCCGCGAGCTTTTTTTCTCACCCGTCTTTGAAGCGACCGATTTTTTGACCGTCGTCTTCTTCTCGGCCGCGGGTTTTGTCGCCTTCTTCACTACCTTTTTTTTGGTCTTTTCTTTTTTTTCTGCCATCTTAAAGCCCCGTTTCTTCCGCGGGTTTTTCTTCCGTATCTTGCGAAACCTCACCGTCTTCCTGGGTCTCGCTCTTCGGGATTGAAATCTGTCTCGCCGTCTTTAAAATCTCTTCGGCCATCTTCTCTCCGACCCCCTCGATTTTGGCGAGGTCTTCGATCTTCATTTTCGAAAGGTCTCTCACATTATGGATTCCGGCCGTTTTGAGCGCGGCTTCAATTTCCGGCCCAATCCCCTCAACCGACGTGAGCGGCAAAAGCTGGGACCTGCTACGCACATCCAGCTCCCACCCGATCAACTTGGAGGCAAGGCGAACGTTCTGTCCCCGTTTTCCGATCGCGAGCGACAACTGATCGTCCGCGACCAAAATTTCGGCGCGACGTTTCTCGGGGATCAGTTTAATCTCCTGGAGTTCCGCGGGCGCCATGGCATTCTTGATGTACGTCTCGGCATCTTCGCTGAACCGGATGATGTCGATCTTTTCTCCGTTCAGCTCCCGCACGATATTCTTCACGCGCTGTCCCCGCACACCAACACAGGAACCCACGCAATCTATTTTTTCATCTTTGGATGTCACAGCAATTTTGCTTCGGGATCCGGCCTCACGCGCGATCCCCTTAATTTCAACCACTTGATCGTGAATTTCCGGCACTTCCATCTCAAAGAATTTCCGGACCAACTCAGGGTGAGTGCGGGACAACAAGACTTCGGTCCCCTTCGATGTTTTTTTGACTTCCATCACGTAAGCCCTGACCAAATGCCCCTGGCGGAAATTATCAACCGGGGATTGTTCACGGGCGGGGAGAATCCCTTCCGTTTTTCCAAAATCGACGATGATTGCCTTTTTTTCAATCCGGTGCACACTGCCGGAGACGATATCTCCCTGCTTGTGGCTGTATTCCGAAAAAATAGATTCTCGCTCCGCTTCGCGGAGTTTCTGGATAATCACCTGCTTGGCCGTCTGGGCGGCAATCCGCCCAAATCCCGGATCATCTACTTCCTGGCCATCCAGAAACACCTTGATCCGGAACGTATTCGGATCAATCTGGACATCAAAACCTTCCCCTTTTTCAGGAAAGCTTTTCCGGCAAGCTGACAGGAGAGCGTGCCGAAGGGCCTCCATAAGAACTTCCCTGGAAACCCCTTTCTCCTTTTCTATGTATTCGATTGACGCCGCAAGGTCCTGTGACATTTTGTCCTACCTATCATTACCTGTTTAGAAAAAAAAAAGTGGGTTTTTGCCCACTTATTCGCAATAACCAAAATTAACAAGGCGTATTATAGGGGGAAAGTTTTAAAAGTCAACGGCGGGTTTGCTTAGTGTCTAGCCAAAATAGAAATGT
>DCTJ01000042.1 GCA_002329545.1 Candidatus Omnitrophica bacterium UBA1443 | reverse complement strand
GATGTGCTTTTGGGCGCTTATCTGAATTCGATGTTTATCTACAATGAAGTGGTGAGATTTTATAATTATCTAAATGGTCTTGTGCGCAAAAAGAATAAAACGCAAAAAGAGTGGAACTTGCTTTTACATTACTTGACGCTTAAGTTGCCACCGGAAGTGGAGGCTACCCCCGCGGCACTCGCCCGCGCTTCCGAATTTGTCTTAACGGAGCGTGATATCAAGATGGCGCTTGTCCGCAAGGGGATCTTGAACGAGTTAAGGGATTACGCGGGAGCGGTGTACTGCCTGTCCGATCCGGTTGATTTGCCCTCGGTTCTCGCGTTGCAGGAGCTGATGCCGGAAGCGAGGATCATTCTTAATGATTCGTTTGTTCCGGGGGGCTCGGAGCTTGTCAAGGATGTTCCCGAACCCGGAGATGAACGGGCGGTTCGAGATTTTCTTCTAGGAAAATTTAGGAATATAGCAAAGTCCCATGGTTTTTCCCAAATACAGGTTTCGCGTGGTGAGGCGCCTGGTACGTATATTGTTTTTCTGACGAAGGGTAAGTTGTCTGACTTTCAACGGGTTGAGATCGAATACCGGGCTGGTGATTTTTACCAAATGGAAATTCCCAAGGGGACGGGGGTCGTTTATTTGAATCTTCCGGAGCGCGACGGTGTTAGTTTGGAGAATTCCGGGCTCTGGGAAAAGTTGGGGGTTGGGCTTCAGGGACCTGGATATGCCCTTGTTGCTTCGCGTTTTGACGGCGATTCTTTTGAGGCGCCGGGATTCTCGAAGCTGGCGGATGGCGTGGAGATGGGATTGTTCACCAACGGTGTTTTTCAGATAAGCCGCGCTGAGGTTCGAGAATCTCCGAAATCTGACTTTGATAGGGATTTTCATCGATGGATAGGAAATTACTGGCAGGAATTGAGAAGGGCTTACCCGGATTTACCGGACAGTATCCTGAAACCGACTTTTTATCGCATGTATAAAATGGTTAGGGATGAGATAGCGCCATTAATCAAGGAAGATGACCGAATCCTTGAAATAGGAGTCGGGAGCGGCGTCATAATTTCCATGTTGGCTGAAGAGGTAAAAAAACGGGGTATTCACAATGTCCGGTTTATTGGGACAGACATTGATCCGGATGTCGCCCGAATTGCGCGCAGGATGACGCAAAAGTACGGAAATGTTGAAATTCTTCCGGCCGGAGATTTATTTAATCCTGTTTTGGGTATGAAGTTTGACTGGGTGATCTGGAACCCCCCATGGTTTCAGGAACAGTTGATTAATGGTCAGGAATATGGGCCGAAGATGGTAGATCCAGGGTATGGAGTGGTGCGTCGATTTTTCAGAGAAGTGCCTGATTATTTGACCCCGTCGGGTCGAAGCGCTGTTATTTTCCCGTCCGAGTATTTCCCGAAAGCGGCTAGTGAATTCGAGCGTTATTACGTCAAGGTGGCCGGCATTAATCCGAAATTTGAGATTGGTATCTATATCTCTGATCTTATGAGGGGAAAACGAGAAGGGTGGAGCGGCGACCCTAAAATATCACGAGCCAGCGCACCTAAGGAACACGATCCCAAACGTCCTCAAAGAGAGCGATACAAAAGGGAGAAGTTGAACAAGCGGTCGGAGGTGAGGGATGAGGGCTTGGTGAAAGCAGAAGAACCCGCAGTAAGCGCCTCTATGTCACCAGAATCTGTGCGTTCAAAGATGATGGTGGAGGCCGGGTGGCGGAAATTCGTTGGGCGGGCGGATGCGGTCCGAAGAGCATGGAATGTTTCGGAAAAGAAAGAGACAGGAGGAAAACAAGGAGTTGAAAAACCATTCGCATCAGAAGCTGTCGTGAGGTCGGACGCTTTACGGAGTGGGCATCTTTGTCTGGTGCGAGGTAATTTTGACAAGTTGACTCAGGGGCTTCGTACCGCTCTTGACGCGGTCCGGGATGAAATTCCGGTGTTTCAACGGTGGGACGAAACTGATTCACTATCGAGCGAGCTCAAAATGCTTACTGAGCTTGTTCGCAATATCTCTCAACATGTCCGGGGTAAGGAAGGGATTCTGGCGATTCAGTTTGATAAGGATGCCAAACGGTTGTATGTGGCGGCGATTGATCGAGGTGAGGGTTTTTCCTTCCTGACGAAGGGCGCTAGAACACAAGACGCTAAAGAAGAGTTTGGCATTTCGCTTCGTGCGGACGGGTATTTTGAACAAAGTGGAATTAATCGTGTTGGCGCAGGAACCGGAATGAGAGATGTTGTCCGGCAAAGTGAACGCGTTTTAATACGCAGTCGCGATACAGAATGGTCTGAGGAAGATCTTAGGTCGCAAGGGCAAGGGGTAATTCCGGGAATTGAACGAAAGGATGGTCTGCCGGGCTCTCTTGTTTGCGTGAGCGTTAATCTTGAGGAATCCATGCGGATCATTAATAATGCGAGAAAAATACGCACTATCAATGAAAAGTCAAAGAATCTTGAGAATGCGGTCAGCGACTTCTCGCGTTTTTCAGATCATCTTCAGTGGAAGTTTGCTTCTAAAGTTCCCTGGACTGAATTAGTAAGAGTTGCGTCGCCGGAAGAACAATATCGTCCCCGGGATGGTGTGGATAGAACTTATGGCACGCAAGAAAACCGCTGGAATTACTGGTCCAATCAAATTGACGTTCGTCATGCTTTCTTGTATCTGATCGGCAATGCTTTGGAGCAGAAGCGATTTTTGACAGTTAAAGAGGTTGAAAAATATC
>DCTJ01000086.1:1360-9865 GCA_002329545.1 Candidatus Omnitrophica bacterium UBA1443 | reverse complement strand
GACATTTCTATTTTGGCTAGACATTCTCCCAGTTTATTCTTGAAAAATCTTGGCGGGAAGCTTACGATCGCATCTTCCTCTGGAGGGGACATGTCACCCTATAAAAATAAACTCGATCACAAGGTTATTTATGGTCTTATCGAATCCGGGGCCAAGGTGCTTGATCTTGGTTGCGGCGACGGAGATTTGCTTAGTCTTCTTGTTCGCGGGAAGAAGATCAAGGCCCAGGGAGTTGAACTGTCGAATGACGCTATTCATGCTTGTGTCGAGAAGGGGCTGAGTGTTTTTCACAGCGATATCGACAGCGGCCTGCCTTATTATCCTGATCAGTCGTTTGATTATGTCATATTGAACCAGAGTTTGCAGGAAGTGAAAAAAGTTGAAACGGTGATCGAAGAGTCGCTCCGCGTTGGCAGAAAGGTCATTGTTGGTTTTTCCAACTTCGCTCATTTCCAGGAGCGGTTATCTCTCTTTTTTGGAGGCAAGGCGCCCGTCAGCTCCTCGCTTCCGCATGAGTGGTACCGGACGCCCAATTTACGGTTCCTTTCCGTTAAAGATTTCAGGGAGTTTTGCGCGAAAAAAAAATACAAGATCCTCAAGTCTCGTTTTTTGGGCAGAAAGAATCTCGTCTGGGGGCTCCCCAACCTTTTCGCGACAAACGCGATTTTTGTGATCACAAAATAGGTTTTTGGCCGTGGCGCATCCGTCAAAAAAAATAGAAGTTTTTAAAAATCCGAATTCGGGGCGAAATTACAAAATTGATCTTGAATGTCCGGAGTTTACGTGCCTTTGCCCGAAAACCGGACAGCCTGATTTTGCAACCCTCCGGATTTGCTATATTCCGGATAAGTTATGCGTCGAACTCAAAAGTCTGAAGCTGTACCTTTGGAGCTATCGCGACGAAGGCTCGTTTCACGAAGCCGTGACCAACAAGATCCTGGATGACCTTGTGAAGGCAGTGAAGCCCCGGCAAATGACCCTTGTGGCGGATTTTTTTGTTCGGGGTGGTATTCACACGGTTATTACGGTCGAATATTTCAAAGATAAGAAATAAATTTTCAACATCTGATCACGACAAAAACCTTACAGCGCTGGAGTGTGCGATGAATACCATGGAGCGTAAAAACGCGGTCACTTTTCAGGGAACCCCGCTCACGGTGGTGGGGCCGGAACTTAAAGTGGGGGATGCGGCGCCGGATTTTTATGTGGTTGATCATGCCCTGAAAACAGTGACTCTGAAATCGTCTCAAGGGCAAATACGTCTGGTCAGTGCCGTCCCTTCGATTGACACTCCCGTTTGCGAACTCCAGACCAAACGTTTCAATTCCGAAGCGGCCAAACTTCCCGCCGATATCGTTCTTATGACCGTCAGCATGGATCTTCCTTTCGCTCAGACAAGGTGGTGTGGCGCCACGGGAATTGACAGGATGCAGATGGTGTCCGATTACCAGGCGGCGTCTTTTGGCCAGGCGTACGGTGTTTTAATCAAGGAGTTGCGGCTTTTGGCGCGTTCAGTTTTTGTGATTGGCCCGGATGACAGGATCAAATACGTGGAATATGTGAAAGAGGTGACCCATCATCCGGACTACGATAAGGTGTTAAGTTTTTTAAAAGGTTGATCTTCTTATGTCGCGTTTCGCATCTTGGATCATACTCACCACGGTCGGTGTTGTTTTCTCTTCCAACGTTTGGGCGAATCCGCCCGTGATGAAAACTCTTTCAGCGCACGTGCTTCAGGTCGCGGAGGATGGATCAAGTTTAACGGCCGATTTTCGTCACCCGGCCACCGGCAAGGTTTACCGGTTGATTTTTTATATGGATTCAGAATCCGGATTAAGCGGTATAAAAAGTCTCAGAAATCTTCGGACAGGACAGGTGGTTTCGATTGATTATGTGGACAGTCCGGCCGGCAAAAAAATCATCCGGCGAATTGCAAAAGTGAAGCTTTCGGGACCGCCACCGGGGCTCGAAAAGTTCAATGGTCTTTAGGCGAAACTTGTTTTGCTTTTTTCTCTTGAGTCTGACACTGGGATTTCCGATCCCTGCTTTCAGCTCCGATCCTCTCCCCGAAGATACTTTAGTTGCCGGGACCCCGTCGATCCTTGAACTGATCGCGGAGGAGAAAGCGATTAAAAGAAAGTTGGGCGAGGATCCGGGGGATCCAGCCCTTTATTTTGAACTTTCCAATGTTTATGCGTCGCTTTTTGACATCACTCGTAAAAAAAAGCCGGAATCTTTGAAATGGCTTTTAAAAAGCGGCAATGCCCTTGAGAAGGTTGTCCTGATTGACCCTGGTCACAAGGTCGCCCGGTTTAATCTCGGAATCGTCTATAAACGTCAGGGAGAAATGGAGCGGGCTCGAGAAGAGTTTAAAAGGGTGATCCGGTTTTCAGATCCGGCCACCGATTCGCGATTGATTTCAGCCTGCTGGATCCAGATTGGGATGATTTATTCTGAACAGGGGTTTTATGATGAAGCAAAAGACGCTTTTGAAAAAGCCCTGGAGTTTGACTACGCAAACCACGACATCAGGGACGCGATCGAGGAAGTTAAAGCGGCAAAATTGTCGGGAAATTTTACCGAACAATCCGGAATATTTTCCGAGCAGACAATGATGCGGACGAGATCTTCGCACGATCCCTACGCTAATGAGGGCTGGGGAACTCAGCCGGACTCTTTCGGAGGAGTGGCTCAGGCGCTTCCGTATTTGGGCCAGCTTCTCGCGCAGAAATTCACCCAGGGAGGGGATGATGACTTACTCTAGTAAAATTCCCAAAGAGATCCGCGCCGTTTTTCTTGACGCCGGAGGGACTCTTTTCCGGCCATATCCTTCGGTGGGTTATCATTACCGGGCCGTAGCGGCCAGGTATGGCCTGGTAGCGACCGAAGAAGACGTTGAAATGGCGTTTCGCCGGGTCTGGGAGAAGCACGATGTGATGGGGGGCTTGAAGGGGCATGTGACCGAAAAAAACGAGCGGGACTTCTGGTATAAAATTGTTTCCGAGGTTTTCCGGGGGTTCGGGCCTCTTTCAGATTTTGAAGCCTGCTTCACGGAACTTTTTGATCTTTTTTCGCGGCCGACCGTCTGGCGATTTTTCCCCGAAACCGAAGATGTCTTGCGCGCTCTAAAAAAGAAAGGGTATACTCTCGGACTTACCCNNAAATTGGGACAGCCGGCTTGTCAATCTTTGCGAAGGGTTTGACCTCGACCGGTTCATGGATTTTTACCTGATTAGCGCGATTTTTGGCGCCGCGAAGCCGGATCCGAAAATTTTTCGAGCCGCGCTCGAAAAAGCGAACGTGAAAGCCGAAGAATCGGTGCATGTGGGGGACAGCCTAGAAGACGACGTTCGTGGAGCTTATCAGGCGGGTATCCGGGCGATCTGGCTTGATCGTTCCGGTCGTCGTGAGAAACTTGCGGGGCATGAACGGGAAGTTCTGACGGTGATACGCGATTTAAGGGAATTGGTCTAGAGGATCGCGAGAGGAAAGGGAAGATGATAGGGAAAAACATTCTTGTCATGGATCTTGAGACGCAAAAGTCGTTCAAGGAAGTCGGGAAGTCGAAGCTTGACAGTCTTTCGAAGCTCAAGGTTTCGGTCGTGGGGGTTTACGATTATCTGACAGACCAATATCGCGCCTACGAAGAAAAAGAATTGATGGATCTCGACAAGCGAATCCAGACGGCGGACATGTTGATCGGGTTTAATATCCGGCGGTTTGACATGCCCGTGCTTCAACCCTACATCTTTAAATCGGTCGATTTGTTACCCGTGCTGGATCTGCTTGATGATATCGAAAAAGCGCGTGGGCATCGCGCCAGTCTGGATAGCGTGGCGCGCGCGACTTTGAAAGAAGGGAAGTCCGGTGACGGAGCCGAAGCTCTGCTCCTTTATAAAGAGGGGCGTTTGACCGAGCTTAAAAAATATTGTCTGGATGACGTTCGCCTCACTAGGGGTGTTTATGAGTACGGATACAAGGAAGGGAAAATTCTTTTTACGTCGACCTGGGATTATAAAACCTACGAAATTCCGGTGAACTGGAGACAGTCCACCGAAGCGTTTCTTTTAAAAAAGAATACTCCGGGAGGAAACGATTTTCCCACCAGCCTGTTTTAATGGATTCGCTTTCAAACGATGCTGGAGTGAATGCTCGCGGTGGATAAGATGATGGAATACATTGCCTATTTTATGCTCGGATTAAGCCTGAATTTGACACCGTGCGTTTACCCGATGCTGACGATCACGCTATCGCTTTTTCACGGAGGCCGCGCCGAAAGCCACGGGCAGAGTTTCCTGAAGGCCCTGGCGTATGTTTCGGGAATTACGGTGATGTTTACGTCAGTCGGTCTTCTGGCCGCGCTGACGGGCGAGTTTTTTGGAGGCCTTCTTCAGAATTTCTGGGTCCTTTTTTTGATGGGGTTTTTTATCATCGCCCTGTCCTTGAGCATGTTTGGCCTATATACCTTCCAACTGCCTGCCTGGCTGATGCCTCAGCGGCGGGCATTGAGGGAAAAGACCTGGTTCGAATTTTTTCTTTCGGGACTCCTCGCGGGGGTGGTGGCCGCTCCCTGCGTAGGTCCTGTGGTCCTGAGCCTTTTGACGGCCGTCAGTCAGACGGGCGATGCCGTTTATGGCGCGGTTTGTTTTTTGATCCTGTCGATCGGGANNGGTTCCCCTATCTTATCCTCGGGACTTTTTCAGGACTGATCCGTCGGCTTCCCAAATCCGGCGCCTGGCTGGTCTGGTTTGAGCGGCTACTGGCGGTCGTCCTTTTCAGTTTTGGTTGTTTTTATATCCTCATCGCGTTTCGATGGCCGATCATTCATTGGCTGATTCCCGCGACGCTCCTCGGGGGTGGTATTTATCTCGGCTGGTTAGAGCGGTCGAACCGGGAATCAAGAAAGTTTGAAATTTTTAAGCGCGTGGCCGGTACTTTGATCGCGGGAGTCGGTTTGTGGATGATCGCGAGCTGGATGTGGACTTACGTTGACCGCGGAGTGGTCTGGGAAGATTATAGACAGGGTGTCTTGGACGAATCACGAGAGATTGGTGAGCCGGTTGTGATTGATTTTTACGCGGACTGGTGTATCCCTTGCCACGACCTCCATAAATCCACGTTTACGAATCCCGGTGTGATCCGTGCCCTGGAACGGTTTAGGAAGGTGAGGGTCGATGCAACCCGTCTTGATAATGAAGACACGAAAAATCTGATCCGTCTTTTCGGGGTTTATGGGGTTCCGACGGTTATTTTTCTTGATGAAGCGGGCCGGGAGGTCGAGGAAATGCGGGTCTCCGGTTTTGTCGGCCCGAAGGAGTTTCTGGGTATGATGCGTGAAACCGGGTTGTTACCATCTTCTGATTCCGAAATGTTGACAAATGCCTGACCCCCTCCTATTATCCTCGAGACACCTATGAAAATTCTCCAGCGATTTGTTCTCAGAGAGCTAATGCTTCCCTGTCTTTTGTGTTTTGCCGTGCTTTGTTTTATTTTTATGGCGGGGTATCTAGTCAAGGCGGCTGACCTGATCATCGGACGGGGCGTCCCGTTTACTCAGACGCTTTATGTTCTGTTGCTTGTTGTCCCTTCCCTGGTGAGTTACACGGCGCCGATGAGCCTTTTGACGGGAATCCTTATCGTGTTTGGTGGTTTCAGCCAGCATAATGAATTCCGGGCCATGAAGGCCTCGGGTGTTCACCCCCTCAGGTTTATGACACCGCCGCTTATCCTCGGATTTGCGTTGAGTGTTTTTATGTTTGTCTTCAACGATCAGGTGGCGCCTCACGCCCGGTTCGAACTCAGGCGGGCGACCAAGAAGATGATTATGCTCCATCCCATGGCGTTGATCGAACCCGGCCGGTTCGTGAAGATTTCGAGCGATATCATCTTTCTGACAAAACGCGTGGAAAAAAACATGATGCTGGATATAGTGGCCCATGAAGGCGTCGACACTGATCGTCCGGTGCGAACCATTGTGGCGGAACGGGGGGAGATCGTGACCGATCCGGAAACGGGAAAACTTGAGGTCCATCTTTATGACGGAAGCGTTTCGGAATCTGTGGACAAGGGGATCCAGTCGGTTCAATTCCAGACCTACAGGTTCCCGACTTTGGCCGAGAATGATGTCCAGAAAATGGGAAAGAAAAAAAAGGACATGACCCTTGCCGAGATTCTCGTTGATGTTTCCGAGAAGACGGATCCCAAGGATCGGCGTGAACTTTGGGCCGTGTTTCACCAGCGCATCGCGTTCGCCTTCGCGTCGCTTGTCTTTGTTTTTGTTGGGATTCCCATCGCGACCGTCGTGAAACGCGGTGAAGTGGTGATCAGTTTCGGCATCTCGATGGCCGCGGCAAGTATTTATTACGTGCTTTTTGCCATCGCTCAAACGCTCGCGACCCGTACCGGCCTCCCACCTTACGTGAGTCTCTGGATCCCGAACATCGTATTACTTGGGGTAGGGACTTACCTTCTTCGGAAAGCAATCCTCTCCTGAAAATTTTCAGTTTCCCGAATTTCTGGTAATTTCGTTTCTAAAAAGGAATCTCCCGTCGGAAATTTTNNGAGAATTTTGAAGAGTTCGGAAGGAGACTTCAGGACGTAATCGGGTTGGGCGGCTTCAAGTTCTTTTTGGGCGCGAAACGGATCGGCCGCCATCATGGGGAAGGCGGCGGAACAAATCGAAACGGATTTTTTCGCGCGATTTGCGGCCAAGACATCGTCAGGCAGGTCGCCGACATAAAGGTAGTGAAGTTTTTTCCCCAGTTTCTCCGTGGTCTTGAGGAGCGAAAACGGATGAGGTTTTCTTAACGATTCCCTTTTGAGGCGCTCTTCCTGGNNGGCATCAAAAAGTTTGTCCATCCCGAAGGCTTTCAACGCGTAGGCCGCTTCGTAGCTGGATCGGCCCGTGCAAATTCCGAGTTTCATTCCGGCATCCTTGATTTTCTGGAGGAGGGGGCTTTTGAAAATAGGTTTTTCCCGGTCGATCAGTCCGCGTTTTTTCCAGTATCTCATCTTGTTATGGGTCAAGCGGGGGAAAATGTCCTTGCCCAGGTAGACTTCCTGGAAGATTCTTGCCACTTTTTCAATCACGAGGGTGCTTGGCCGGCCGTAAATCGCGGTAATGCCAGAAACCTTCAGAGGTCGTTCCTTGACTGATTTTACGAGTTTGTCGAAATTGGAAGCTTTTTTTAAAGCCTCAATCGTCCGGTTGGTAACTGGAAGTGACAGGAGATAGACCAGTATTCCGTAACAGCAATCCCAGTCATCGTTAAATCCGCCGAGCATCTTGAATTTTTCCACGTCATGAGTCGACAAAAGCTCGGGCATTTTACCGCTGGAAGATTTACTGAAAAAAGGGACGTCGCCGTGGGTGAGGAAGATCTCCACGGTATACCGAATAGCTTCCAGGTAAGAGCGGCGCGTGTCAACAAGGACATTGTCGATATCGAAAAGAACAGCATCGAATTTGCGCGGCTCAACCGGAGGGCGAGTACGAGATGCGTATTTGGGATGAATCTTGGAAGCCATGAACCAAGTTTACGCCCAACTTTCCGGTAAGTAAAGAAACTTCTCATTAATTTTTTGAAACGGGCCGCTCTTGGCGAATGAAGGCGCCTGTGCTAGTATACCCGCCACCGCTTGAGAAGGATGCGGCGGTTTTATTTCCCTTGTCAGTGATCTGTCTTGCCGGGGTAGCTCAGTTGGTAGAGCAGAGGACTCATAAGCCTCGTGTCGGCGGTTCGATCCCGCCCTCCGGCAATGTCTTTTTGAAGCCATGAAACGGAACCCCATGAGTGATTTCCTCGCGGATTTTCAAAACCACATCGCGAATCAGTCTTTTTTCCGGGGAAAAGAAAAAATCCTCATCGCCTGTTCCGGTGGCCCCGATTCGATCGCGCTTCTCAGACTGATGGTTGCCCTGGCCCCGAAACATCGCTGGCAACTGGGCGTCCTTCATTACAACCATCGTCTCCGGAAATCGGCAGGGAACGATCTTCGCTTTGTTCGGTCTCTTTCGAAGGAACTGGGGCTTACGTTTTATTCCGGATCCGGCAACGTCAGACGAGAGGCTGTCAAGACCGGAGCTTCCATCGAAGAAGCCGCCAGAAAGATGCGGTATGATTTTTTTCTCGGCACGGCGAAGAAACTTGGAATTCAAAAAATCGCCCTAGGACATACCCTTGATGATCAGGCGGAAACTGTCCTGATGAGGATTTTGCAGGGGACAGGCCTTCGGGGACTCCAGGGGATTCGTGAGGTTCACCGGATGGAGGGGATTGACCTGATCCGCCCTCTTCTCAAGTTTTCCAAAAAGGAAATCCTTGATTTTTGCCGTACAGAAAAAATTGAGTTTCGCAAGGATGAAAGTAACCGTTCCGTCCGGTTTTTCCGGAACCGGATACGCCTGAAATTGTTGCCGGTTCTCAAACGGGATTTTAATCCCCGGATTACGGAGGCACTGGCCCGGATTCCGGCGATTGCTTCCCGGGAAATTGCGTTTCTGGA
>DCTJ01000086.1:0-1300 GCA_002329545.1 Candidatus Omnitrophica bacterium UBA1443 | reverse complement strand
TCATCGAACGGGCTCTCAAAAAAATCCATCCGCAGAGCGGGCTTTCTTATGAAGCCTGGGAACGGATCCAGAGGGGGTTCTCCCGTGCCCGTAACTGCTGGTCCCTTCCGAAAGATATTGATTTTTCCCTCACTCCGAAAGCGGTCACTGTTTTCAAAAAAAATTCCCCGTGAATTCCGGGTGTGAAGGAGACAGGCTATTTTGGTTTTTAACAATCCCAGGGAGTTGAAAAGGAAAACCAGGAGCCCTTGAAAAAAAAGGCGTAAGGGGAAAGTACAGGTTTGATATCTCCCGGGTCACATGATAGACTACGCCCTCACTTTTTAGGAAATATCCGATGACACCATCAAATCATTTCATGAAAAATCAGGTTTCGCAGAAAAAATCCGGCAAGCAGTCCCCCAAAAATACAGAGCCTGACAAAAACCGGGCAATGTGGCTTTTTCTTGTGCCCTTGGGGATCTTGATTCTTTTGCAGGTTTTTGTATTTCCGGCCATGGAAATGAAAGAAATGAATTACTCCGAGTTTTACCGGAAGCTGGTGGCGAATCCGGACACGGGGGAAATTCTCTCCTGCGAACTGGTCGACAATGTGATTCACGGGAAACTCATCACGGGGTCTTTTTTTACCGTGCATATCCCGATCAATGACCTTGAAATTGTTCCGCTGATGCGGAGGAACGTTGTCGATTTCTCGGTCAGCCCGCCGCAAACCTTTTGGAAAAATCTTATTTATTCCGTGATGCCGGTGATTCTTCTGATCGGATTTTTCTGGTTTTTTGTTTATCGGGGCATGCAACAGGGAGGGAACCGCGTGTTTAGCTTTGGGAAATCACGCGCCAAACTTGCGGGGAAAGAAAAAAGCCCGATTACATTTAAAGATGTCGCGGGGGTCGATGAGGCCAAGGAGGAATTGCAGGAAATTATCGAGTTTCTGAAAGATCCTCAGCGCTTCACGCGTCTTGGTGGAAAGATTCCGAAAGGTGTTCTTTTGATGGGCCCTCCCGGAACCGGAAAAACGCTTCTTGCCAAGGCGGTGGCCGGGGAAGCGGGGGTGCCTTTTTTCTCGATCAGCGGATCGGATTTTGTTGAAATGTTTGTGGGCGTAGGGGCCGCGCGCGTACGGGATCTTTTTGAACAAGCCAAGAAAGCGGCGAAAACAGGCGGTAAGGGAGCCATCATTTTTGTGGACGAAATCGACGCGGTAGGCCGCCAGCGTTTTGCGGGTATCGGCGGGGGACACGATGAACGTGAACAAACCCTGAACGCGCTTCTTGTCGAGATGGACGGATTTGACACA